>WSYA01000031.1 GCA_009773615.1 Gallionellaceae bacterium | reverse complement strand
CGCCACCGAAAATATCGAAGCCCCGCTGCGCATTATCGAAGTGCGATACATCAAGCGCAAGCACCACGAGATTCCCGAAAAGATGATCAAGGGCAACAAAGACGTGAAATCGTTGAGCTACTGCGACGCCTGCCACACGCAAGCGGCCAAGGGCGTGTTCGATGCCGATACGGTGAAGATACCGAACTATCCCGATTGGGAAGATTGATCGCTAAATTATGACAGCTGGCAAACTGATTTCCTGCAAAATGTATTGTTGTTTGGCAGCAGTTTGTCGGCTTATGGGAGGTTTTTTATTGTGTTAATAATGGCTTTTATTATGTATTTGTGGGCAGATAAACCCGAGTCCGTTGCGCTGCCTTCGCCCGAGATTAAAGAAATGGCTATTCCATCAACTGATACACAAGAGAAAAATTCTGGAATCGTGATTAAAACGGATGTGCAGGAAGCTACAGCAACTGAGCCTCTTTCAAAGACTATTATTAGTCAGCAGTAAGGACGTAGGAGCGGGCCTTGCCCGCTCCTACAACTTGCCTCTTTGGTTCCGGCTTGTCCTGCTTAGGTTGATGCACAACTCACACCGAGCCAAATAATTGGCACGGGTAAGTCGTTTTACTTTACGCCCAGCAATTCCACATCAAACACCAGCGTCGCATTTGGCGGAATCACGCCGCCAGCACCGCGTGCGCCGTAGCCAAGATTCGCCGGGATCAACAGCGTGCGCTGTCCGCCCACTTTCATGCCATCCACGCCCTGATCCCAGCCCTTGATGACGCGCCCTCCGCCGAGCGGAAATTCAAACGCATCGCCGCGATCACGCGAACTGTCGAATTTCTTGCCCTTGTGTTCGGGTGCGGTCTCGTCGTACAGCCAGCCTGTGTAATGCACGCTCACGTCATGTCCCGCAGTGGCTTGAGCACCGGTGCCGAGTTTGACATCGGTCTTGATGAGTTCGGTTATTTTGCTGGTTTCCATAGCGGGTAAATCCTGCTTTGAGCAGGCGGTGGTGACGCAGGTGCTAGACAACAACAGCGCGAATAAAAGCTTGGGAATCAGGTTCATGTAGGGCTCGATTTTTTATGAGAAGTTAGCGGTAAATATCTGGCGTAACGTTACTGCACGCCCAGCAATTCCACATCGAACACCAGCGTCGCATTCGGCGGAATCACGCCGCCCGCGCCACGGCGACCGTAGCCCATCTCCGGCGGAATCACCAGTGTGCGCTGGCCGCCCACCTTCATGCCCTGGACACCCGCATCCCATCCCTGGATGACACGCCCCATGCCGAGCGGAAAATCGAACGGCTCGTCGCGGTCGCGCGAACTGTCGAACTTGGTACCCTTATTGTTTTCTGCATTCTTGTCGAACAGCCAGCCGGTGTAGTGCACGGTTACGGTATGTCCAACTTGGGCTTCCGCGCCTTGGCCGAGCACAGTGTCGGTGATGTCGGTCTTGATGACTTTCAGCAGCTTCACTTCAAACACCAGCGTCGCGTTCGGCGGGATGTCGTCGCCCGCACCGCTTTCGCCATAACCCATCTCTGCCGGGATGATGAGCGTGCGGTGTCCGCCCTCCTTCATGCCCTGCACGCCCTCGTCCCAACCTTGGATCACGTGCCCTGCGCCAAGCGAGAAATCGAACGGATCGTTGCGGTCGAGCGAACTGTCGAACTTCGCGCCCTTGTTGTCCGGTGCGCTCGCGTCGTACAGCCAGCCGGTGTAATGCACGACGACGATTTGTCCGGCGGTAGCTTCTGCGCCTTCGCCTAGTTGGGTGTCGGTTTTGATGAGGGTGGTCATGGTTCTTAACTTTCTTGATGGTTAATTGTTAGCCTTTGAAATTTCGGCTATTGGTTATAGCTGATTGCAGGATTATTTGACTAATACTCCAAGATGAATTTGGACTCACAGCTATTAATCTCACTTGCATCTTCTGATTCCAGCAGAATTTCTTTTCTGATAGAAAAATCTCTTTCTACAAGTTCGCTATTTACACTCCCAAAATATGTAAGCGTCCCCGTCAGGACTTTCCCAAGATAAATCTTTTCGTTCGGGTAAGTGATTTTGTAGATTACCTTCATTGCTTAGTAACTCAACACCGGCGCCAACCAGCGCTCCGCCTCTTCCATCGTCCAGCCCTTGCGTTTCGCATAGTCCGCAACTTGCTCTTTATCGATCTTGCCGGTCGCGAAGTATTTCGCATCGGGATGCGAAAAGTAGAAGCCGCTCACGGCTGCGGTGGGCAGCATGGCAAAACTTTCGGTGATCGTAATGCCTGCGTTGAGAGGCGCTTGCAGCAGCTCGAACAGCGGGCCTTTTTCGGTGTGCTCGGGGCAGGCGGGGTAGCCGGGGGCGGGGCGGATGCCACGATATTTCTCGGCGATCAATGCTTCGTTGTCTAAGCCTTCATCTGCCGCATAGCCCCAGAATTCGCGGCGTACACGGGCGTGTAGCAGTTCGGCGAAAGCTTCCGCGAGACGGTCAGCCAGCACTTTGAGCATGATGGCGTTGTAGTCGTCGTTCTGTTTTTCAAATTCGGCCACGCGCGCGTCGATGCCGATGCCGGTGGTAACGGCGAATGCACCGATGTAGTCCTTCACTTTGGATGACTTCGGTGCGATGTAATCCGCCAGACAGTAGTTGGGGATGTCGGCAGGTTTTTTGGTTTGCTGGCGCAGGTTGTGCCAGGTAATCGCCACTTTTTTGCGGGTGTCGTCGGTGTAGATTTCGATGTCGTCGCCCGGCATTCCATCAACAGTTACGCTATTCGCGGGGAACAGGCCGAACACGGCATTCGCGGTCAGCCATTTTTCGTCGATAATTTTCTTAAGCATGGCTTGTGCATCGGCAAACAGTTTGCGTGCTTCCTCGCCCACCACTTCATCCTGCAAAATTTTCGGGTAACGACCGGCCAGTTCCCATGCGTTGAAAAACGGTGACCAGTCGATGTATTCGGCGATCTTGTCGAGCGGATAGGCTTCGAATTTTTGCACGCCGCTGAGCTGCGGCTTGGGCGGCGCGTATTTCTTCCAGTCCGTCTTTACGCCATGCGCACGCGCCTCTTCTAGCGAGACCAGCACGGCTTTGCCCTTCTTACCTTCGTGCTGTATGCGCGCCTCGGCGTAGTCCGCCTTGATGCCCGCAACGTATTCATCGCGCAACGTGTCGCTCAGTAGGTTGCTGCACACGCCCACCGCGCGCGAGGCGTCGGTGACGTAGATGGTTTGGCCGCTCGGATAATTGGGTTCGATCTTCACTGCGGTGTGTACGCGCGAAGTGGTTGCGCCGCCGATGAGCAGCGGTATTGTAAAGCCTTGACGCTCCATCTCTTTCGCCACGTGCGCCATCTCTTCCAGCGACGGGGTGATGAGGCCGGACAGACCGATCACGTCGGCCTTGTGTTCGCGCGCGGCATCGAGAATCTGCTGGCACGGCATCATTACGCCCATGTTCACCACTTCGAAGTTGTTGCACTGCAACACTACGGTGACAATGTTTTTGCCGATGTCGTGCACGTCGCCTTTCACCGTTGCCATGACGATTTTCCCCTTGGCGCTGGTATTGCCGGAGCGCAGTTTTTCCGCTTCGATGTAAGGGATCAAATGCGCCACCGCCTGCTTCATCACGCGTGCGGATTTCACCACTTGCGGCAGGAACATTTTGCCAGCGCCGAACAAGTCGCCGACTACGTTCATGCCAGTCATCAGCGGGCCTTCGATCACTTCGACCGGGAACTTGGCTTGCAGGCGCGCTTCTTCGGTGTCTTCCACGATGAAGGTGGTGATGCCGCGTACCAGGGCGTGCGTGAGGCGCTCCTGCACCGTGCCTTTGCGCCACTCCATATCTTCGATTTGTTCTTTGCCGCCGCCTTTGACGGACTCGGCCATCTTGACCAGTTTTTCGCCCGCGTCTGGATGGCGGTTCAACACCACGTCTTCCACCGCATCGCGCAGGTCACGCGGTATCTCTTCGTACACGCCGAGCTGTCCGGCGTTGACGATGCCCATGTTCATGCCCGCCTTGATGGCGTGGTACAGGAACACGGTGTGAATGGCTTCGCGCACTGGCTCGTTGCCCCGGAAGGAGAACGACACGTTGGATACGCCGCCGGAAATTTTTGCGTAGGGCAGATTTTTTCTGATCCACGTACAGGCGTTGATGAAGTCCACCGCGTAGTTGTTGTGTTCTTCAATGCCGGTGGCAATCGCGAAGATGTTCGGGTCGAAGATGATGTCTTCGGGCGGAAAGCCGACTTTGTGTACCAGAACATCGTAGCTGCGTTTGCAGATGTCGATCTTGCGCTGATAGGTGTCGGCCTGACCAGTTTCGTCGAATGCCATTACCACTGCCGCCGCGCCGTATTTGCGCACAAGACTCGCGTGCTTGATGAAATTCTCTTCGCCTTCCTTCAGCGAGATGGAGTTGACGATGGACTTGCCCTGCACGCATTTCAGTCCGGCTTCTATGATGTTCCATTTGGAGGAGTCGATCATCAGCGGTACTTTGGAAATGTCCGGCTCGGAGGCGATGAGGTTGAGGAACTTCACCATCGCGGCTTCGCCATCCAGCATGGCCTCGTCCATGTTCACGTCGATGACCTGCGCGCCGGTTTCCACCTGTTGTTTGGCGACTTCCAATGCTTCGTCGTATTTGCCTTCCAGTACGAGGCGCTTGAATTTGGCCGAACCGGTGACGTTGGCGCGCTCGCCGACATTGACGAACAGTGAGTCGTCGCCGATGTTGAACGGCTCCAAACCGGACAGGCGGCACTCGACCGGATTCTTTGGAATCTTGCGCGGAGGGATGTCTTTGACCGCCTCGGCGATGGCCTTGATGAACGCGGGCGAGGTACCGCAGCAGCCGCCGATGATATTGAGGAAGCCGCTTTGCGCCCACTCTTTGATGTGTCCCGCCATGTTCTCCGGCGTGTCGTCGTAGCCGGTTTCGGCCAGCGGATTGGGCAGCCCGGCATTGGGGTGTGCGCTCACATAGCAGTTGGAGACGCGCGACATTTCTTCGATGTACTGGCGCAGTTCTTCCGCGCCGAGGGCGCAGTTCAAACCGATGGAGATCGGATTGGCGTGAGCCAGCGAATTGTAAAAGGCTTCAGTCACTTGGCCGGTCAGCGTGCGACCGGAGGCATCGGTGATGGTGCCGGAGATCATGATCGGCAGCGATGTGCCGCGTTCTTCGAACACCGCTTTTACCGCGAAGATGGCGGCTTTGGCATTCAGCGTATCGAAGATGGTTTCGATCAGTATCGTGTCGGCACCCCCGTCCATCAGGCCGCGCGTTGCGTCGGAATAGTCCGCTACCAGTTTGTCGAAGGTGATGTTGCGAGCCGCCGGATCGTTCACATCGGGCGAGATGGTTGCGGTCTTGTCAGTGGGGCCGAGCACGCCCGCGACGAAGCGCGGCTTGTCCGCACTGGCGTATTCATCGCAAGCCTCGCGTGCCAGTTTTGCGCCGGCCTTGTTCAATTCGTAGTTCAACGCTTCCATGCCATAGGCTTTCAGCGTGGTCGCGTTCGCGCCAAAGGTGTCGGTCTCGATGATGTCCGCGCCCGCCGCCAGATATTCGCAATGGATGGCCTTGATGACTTCCGGTTTGGTCAGCACCAGCAGGTCGTTGTTGCCTTTAAGGTCTCGGTGCCAGTCGGCGAAACGCGTGCCGCGATAATCCGCTTCGGTCAGTTTGTAGCGTTGCACCATAGTGCCCATCGCGCCGTCGAGAATCAGGATGCGCTGGGCCAATAATTTTTCTATGGGGGATTTTTCGATGTTGTGGTGTGTGTGTTTCATGGTCTGTAGCTCGATGAAATGAACGCGGATTTTAGCATGCGCATGGCGAGATTAGGCAGCTGGAGGCCTCAATCAGAGCATCAAAATTACCAATGCGCAGCTTGTTAATGCTTTTCTTCCTGCGGAGATAGGGTGTCGTGTGTAAGTTGAGGGTCGCTCACCAGTTTATAGGCCACCCCAATCACCAGTAGTGCTGCCAGCAGCAGACCATAGTGTACCGGGTTAAAACTCGCTTCATTCCCTCCGGGAGCGCTGAGGACTTGCACCGGCTGCACAATCATTTCGCGGATCACGGAGATCATGGCGACCTCAACGAATACGCCCACATAGGTGCGCCCGGTTTGCAGGTAACTCATCGCCGCCGAAATCAGCGTGGACAGCGTCCAAAGGATGAACAGCGACCCTACGCGTGAAAAAATCCGTTGGCGGCATTGCCCGCATGCCAAGCTTCGGAAGCCTTTAATCCGAAATCCAAAATCACCATGATGCTCGCTATGCCCAATGCCAGAGCCAGTAATACTTGAATGAGCTGGTTGAAGTTTTTCATGCCGGTGATGAGTTTCTGTTCGAACATGTTGGCCTTTCGCTTAGTGAGTTCAGTTTTTATCCATGCGCCGATACTGCACGGCTTCGGCGATATGTGCGGTTGAAATATTTTCGCTGCCGTCCAGATCGGCGATGGTGCGCGCCACTTTGAGCACGCGATGGTAAGCACGCGCTGAGAGATTCAGGCGAGTGATAGCTTGACGCAGCAGCGTTTCGCCCTGCGCATCTGGGGTGCAGAAAGCGTCGATTTCGGTGACGGAAAGCTGCGCGTTGGGTTTGCCTTGGCGCGCAAGTTGGTGCTGCCGTGCGGCTTCCACTCTAGTTTGAATGCTCGCACTGCTTTCGCCGTCAGCCTGTTTGAGCAAGTCTTCCTGCGGCACGGCAGGTACTTCGATCTGAATGTCGATGCGATCCAGCAACGGCCCGGATATTTTGCCGCGATAGCGCGCCACTTGATCGGGCGTGCAGCGGCATTTGCCGTTGTAGTGGCCGAGATAGCCGCAGGGGCAGGGGTTCATCGCTGCGATGAGCTGGAATTGCGCTTTGAAATCGGCGCGGCGTGCAGCACGCGAGATGGTGATGCGCCCGCTCTCCATCGGTTCGCGCAGCACTTCCAGCACGCCGCGATCAAACTCGGGCAACTCATCCAAAAATAAAATACCGTGCATGGCGATGGAGATTTCGCCGGGACGCGGGTTGCTGCCTCCTCCGACCAATGCCACTGCGGAAGCCGTATGGTGGGGATTCCGGTAGGGGCGTCTTTTCCAGTTTTCCACCTCGAACATGCCACCCAGCGATTGCATGGCCGCGCTTTCGAGCGCTTCCTGTTGCGTCATCTGCGGGAGGATGCCGGGGAAGCGTGCTGCCAGCATGCTCTTGCCCGTGCCGGGCGGGCCGGACATCAGTACGCTGTGGTTGCCTGCGGCGGCGATCTCCAGTGCGCGTTTGGATTGCGCCTGGCCTTTCACCTCGCGCATGTCGGCATAGTGCGGGGCGACGAGCTGCGTGTCGGGAATGTGGCGCATCAGCGCATCGCGTCCGGCCAGATGCGCCGCTACCTGCAACAGCGATTGTGCGGGATAGACCACGGCGTCTTCCACCAGCGAGGCTTCCGGCGCATTCATGGCGGGCAGAATGAATGCGCGCCCCGAGTTGGCGGCACGGTAGGTCATCGCCAGTGCGCCGCGTATGGCACGCAATTCGCCCGTCAATGCGAGTTCTCCCGCATATTCATATTCGGCAAGTTTGTCGGAAGGTATCTGCCCCGAGGCGGCGAGGATGCCGAGCGCGATGGGCAAATCGAAACGGCCGCTTTCCTTGGGCAGATCGGCGGGAGCGAGATTAACGGTGATGCGGCGCTGAGGAAATTCAAACTGGCAATTTTGCAACGCGGCGCGCACACGGTCTTTGCTCTCTTTAACTTCGGCCTCGGGTAAGCCGACGATGGTGAAGTTGGGCAGGCCGTTGGCGAGATGCACCTCGACTGTGACCAGCGCGGCATCCATGCCGGCAAGCCCGCGACTGTATAAAACAGCCAGCCCCATGCTGTTAGGGTTGCGCTTCCAAGGCGGCGAGACGGGCTTCCAGTTTATTCAGGCGCTGTTCCAGTACTTCATATTCTTCGCGCGTCACCAGATCGAGTTTGGAGAAACCCTGCGCCAACAGCGCGCGGGCGTTTTTTTCGAAATCCTTGGCGGGACCGCTGGCGACCGCCTCGTTCAATTTTGACGACATCTCTTCAAAGAATTTTGCGTTCAGCATGATGTTTTTTCCTTTAGCGGTCTATGTGCTAATGCGCTTAGTGTAGCAAACTTACCGGCACGCACCGCTTGTGTGCATGACACAGCGATTGTGCTTGGCAATGGTGCAACGGCCTAGCAGTTTGACGCACAATGCTTCAAACTCCTTTACATTAGGTGCAGTCTATTGCTTGGCATGGTTCGTGCTTTGTATTTGGCGAGGGTGTCGATCTTGCTGGTCGGCCGCTTGCAGAAGAACTAGGGTTCCGACTGCTGATTCGATATCAGTGGTGTCTGGTCCGAGAGTTCTCGGTCTCGTCGGTGATGAGGCTCCACGGAGGGATAAAAGCCCGGGAGGTTGTGCCCAAGTTTCATTGGCACCCTCTTGGGCTAATTCATTTTTAGGGGTCGTGTCATGTCGCCAATATATCTTCTGTTCGATTTTGCCGGGGCATGCCATGTCTGCTGCTAAGCCGACATCGTCGCTAGAGCGGCTGTGCGCTGCATGGTGCCGCCTCTGGATGATACGCGGTCATCTGAGTCGCCGCACCTATCTGATGTTCGCTTTGGTCGGGTTGTTGTTTCCGCTTGCGGTATGGTGGGGCGTGTCGGTCAGTGGTTGGATGGACAAAGTGTTCATGCCGGGTCCAGCCGACGTGCTGTCGCGTACTTATGTCTGGTTCAAAGAAGACGATCTGATGCACGATGTCTGGATCAGCACCTATCGTGTCATCGCTGGTTTCTCCTTGTCCGCTGTCTTGGCAATCCCGCTCGGCCTAATGATTGGTACTTACCGTCCGGTGCAAGCCATGCTTGAACCGTTGACCGACTTCATCCGTTACATGCCGGCGGTCGCGTTCATTCCGCTGGTGATGTTGTGGGTGGGCATCGATGAGAGCTCCAAGATCGCCATCATCTTCATCGGCACCTTCTTCCAGATGGTGTTGATGGTGGCCGAAGACGTGCGTCGCGTTCCCATCACCCAGATCGAAGCTGCCCAGACCATGGGGGCGAACCGTCGCGAGATCGTTTCCCTAGTGATCGTGCCATCTGCCAAGCCTGCTTTGCTCGATACCTTGCGCGTCACCATGGGTTGGGCGTGGACCTATCTGGTGGTGGCCGAGTTGGTCGCCGCCAATTCGGGTCTCGGCTATTCCATCCTGCGCGCGCAGCGCTTCATGCAAACCGACAAAATCTTCGCCGGAATCATTCTGATCGGCCTGATCGGTCTGGCAATCGACCAGTTGTTCCGTTGGCTGCATCGCAAGAACTTCCCCTGGATGTATAAGAAATAAGGCGAATGATGGATAACAAGATAAGCATCAAGGCAGCGCACAAGACCTTCGGCGAGGGCGAACGCGGCATCGTTGCGCTGCAGGGAGTGAACCTCGACATTGCGCGCAACGAGTTTGTCACCTTCGTCGGCGCATCAGGCTGCGGTAAGTCTACTTTGCTGCGTTGCATCGGCGGGCTGGAGACGCTGAGTTCGGGCAGTATCGAAGTGGATGGCGTTCCCATCAGCGGCCCCGGAGTCGATCGCGCCATGGTGTTCCAGCATTACAGCTTGTATCCGTGGCTCACGGTGATGGACAACATCAAGTTCACCCGCAAGTTACAGGCCGGGCGCGAAGACCTCACATCGGCGGATGTGGAGGCTGCATCGGGGCGGGCAGATGCTTTGCTCGACCTGATGGGGCTGACCCATGTGTGCGATGCCTATCCCAACCAACTCTCCGGCGGCATGCAGCAGCGCGTTGCCATCGCGCGTGCCTTGTTGCCGCGTCCGCAGATATTGCTGATGGATGAACCGTTCGGTGCGCTGGATGCGCAGACGCGCGAAGTGATGCACGACCTCATTCTGCATGTCTCGAAACTGGAAAAGACCACCATCGTGTTCGTCACCCACGATGTGGAGGAAGCCATCTATCTGGGACAGCGTGTGGTGGTGATGGCGCCACGTCCGGGTCGTATCGACAGCATCTATCCGGTGGAACTACCGGCTAAACGCGATCAGGACATGAAACTGTCGCCGGAATTCATGCAGCAAAAGAAGGCGATCCTGCATCGCATCCGCGAGACCGCCGGTATGCGCACCGACTATGAACTGTTGGAACGCATGACACGCCAAGCCGAACAACAGAAAGACAAGCAATAAGGAGCCGCACATGACCGAAGCATTATCCAAGACCAACCTGCTGTGGGAAGAGATGCTTCCCGCTGGAGCACACTGGTCCTTCCAAATGAAACGTGGCACAGCCCTGCGATTCACCGATGTGGAAGGTGGCGCCAACTTATCCATGCTGCTCTACAACCTGGACGAAAAGCTGGAGCGCTACAACATGCCTGACACTTTGAAGGCGCAGCACACCGCACATCTCACCAAAGGCTTTGTGCTGTATTCCGATATGGGGCGCGTGCTCGCCTCCGTCATCGAGGACAGTTGCGGCTGGCACGACACCATCGGTGGCATGACCAACGCGGCACTGGTGGAAAAGAAATACGGTAAAGCGAATTACCAGAATGCACGCAACGCGATGCATCGTAATGCGCGCGACAGCTGCATCATCGAACTCGGTAAGTGGGGGCTGGGCAAGCGCGACATCGTGCCCAATCTCAATCTATTCAGCAAAGTGAGCGCTGACGATGCTGGTGGGTTGCACTTCGAGACTAACCATTCCAAAGCAGGGGATATTGTCGAGCTGCGTTTCGAGATGAACGTGCTGGTGGTGGTATCGGCTAGCCAACACCCGCTCGACCCTAACCCGCAGTACGCACCCAAACCGATAGCACTCAAGGCATGGCGTTCGGGCATGCCGAACAAGGACGATCACTGCCGCAACTTCCGCCCCGAGAACGTGCGCGGCTTCTACAACACCGAACTGTTGTTCCGCTAAGGAAAAGAATATGAGCATCGTTGAAAGCAAACTGAATCCACAACTCGCCAGCTACGACTGTGTGCTGCCTGCCGGTGAATCCTGGCTGCATGAAGTGAAGTGCGGGCAGGTATTCCGCATCCTCGATCTGGAAGGCAATCAGGCCGTGGATACCCTGTTCTACAACGCACGTGATCCGGAAGAACGTTACAGTGCGGTGGATACCATCCGCGAACAGGGCAACCTCTATCTCACTGCGGGGGCCCGCTTGCTATCGACCGAAGGCAATGTGTTGATGACCATCGTGGCTGATACCTGCGGCCGTCACGACACCCTAGGGGGTGCCTGTGCGGCAGAGAGCAACAGTGTGCGTTACGCCATCGACAAGAAATATATGCACAGTTGCCGTGACAGCTTCCTGCATGCGCTCGGTCACTGCGACTGCGGTATGGGTAAGCGCGACCTCACTGCCAATGTGAACTTTTTCATGAACGTACCGGTGACGCCGCAGGGCGATCTGACTTTCGCCGACGGCATCTCGGCTCCCGGAAAGTATGTCGAGATGCGCGCCGAGATGAATGTGTTCGTGCTCATCTCCAACTGCCCGCAATTGAACAATCCGTGTAATGCCTACAACCCGACACCTGTGCAGTTATTTATCTGGGATGCCCAGTGATGTTCAATAAAGTTTTGATAGCCAATCGCGGCGCGATTGCCTGCCGCATCATCCGTACCCTAAAGAAGATGGGTATCCAGTCAGTCGCCGTGTACTCCGAAGCGGATGCCCGCTCGCTGCATGTGCAGATGGCGGACGAAGCGGTATGTATCGGTGCCGCCGCTGCGGCCGAGAGTTATCTGCGCGGCGAGCACATCCTCGAAGTCGCACGCAAGCTGGGTGCGCAGGCAATCCATCCCGGCTACGGTTTCCTTTCCGAGAACGCTGCGTTTGCCGAGCAATGTGCCGAAGTCGGCGTGGTGTTCATCGGCCCGACACCGGATCAGATGCGCCGCTTCGGACTCAAACACACGGCACGCGAGATCGCCGAGCAGAACGGTGTGCCACTGCTACCGGGCAGCGGATTGCTGGGGGATGTTGCTCATGCGTACGCCGAGGCTTTGCGTATCGGCTACCCGGTAATGATCAAGAGCACCGCCGGTGGTGGCGGCATCGGCATGCGTCTGTGCTGGAGTGCGGACGAGTTGAGCGAAGCGTTCCAATCGGTGGAACGTCTGGCGCGCGCCAACTTTAAAGATGCCGGCATCTATCTGGAAAAATACGTCGAGCACGCACGCCACATCGAAGTGCAGTTGTTCGGTGACGGTAAAGGCACGGTGATTGCGCTGGGCGAACGCGACTGCTCGGTACAGCGCCGCAACCAGAAGGTGATCGAAGAGACCCCCGCACCCAACCTCACACCCGAGGTGAGGAAGCACTTGCTGGAGACGGCGGTGCGATTGGGCGAAGCGGTCGCTTATCAATCGGCAGGTACGGTCGAGTTCGTGTTCGATGCTCTCAACGGTGAGTTCTATTTCCTCGAAGTGAACACGCGCCTGCAAGTCGAACACGGTGTCACCGAAGAAGTGACGGGTGTCGATCTGGTGGAGTGGATGGTGTTGCAGGCCGCCGATGAGCTGCACTCGTTGCAGGAAGTGCAGATCAGACCCAAGGGAGCCTCCATCCAGGTGCGTCTGTATGCGGAAGATCCCAACAAGAACTTCCAACCATCCAGCGGTGTGTTGAGTGGTGTCGAGTTCTGCGTTGACGCGCGCAACGAGACTTGGGTGGAGCGTGGCAGCGAAGTGCCGCCTTACTACGATCCGATGATCGCCAAGATCATTGTGAAAGGGACGAACCGCGAATCCGCATTAGAGAAGATGCGCGATGTTTTAGATGACACACGAGTAGATGGTATCGAGACCAATCTGGAATACCTGCGCCAGATCGTGGCTGATCGCGTATTCATTGAAGGTCGCCAGACCACACGTTACTTGAACGGCTTCCATTACCAGCCGAATACCATCGACGTACTGGAACCCGGCGTGCAGAGCACCATACAGGATCATCCCGGCCGTCTCGGTTATTGGAACATCGGCGTGCCACCCTCGGGGCCGATGGATGCATTGGCGTTCCGTCTGAGCAACCAACTGTTGGGTAATGTTGAAGAAGCAGCCGGATTGGAATTGACCGTGTCCGGCCCCACACTGAAGTTCAACAGCGACAGCGTCATCGCGCTGACCGGTGCGGCGATGCAGGCCGAGCTGGATGGTAAGCCGCTGAAGTTCTGGCGCAGCCATGTGGTGAAGGCAGGCAGTGTGTTGCGCTTGGGCGCAGTAGAGGGCGGTGGTTGCCGTACTTATCTGGCCGTTGCCGGAGGTTTCGATGTGCCGGATTATCTCGGCAGCAAATCCACCTTCACGCTGGGGCAGTTCGGCGGTCACGGCGGACGCACACTGCGTACGGGTGATGTGTTGCACCTCGGTGTCGAATCGGTGTCACGCGCACCCCGTGTTTTGCCGTCGAATCTGATACCTACTTACAGCAAGCAGTGGGAAATCGGTGTGTTGTACGGACCGCATGGCGCACCGGACTTCTTTACTGAATCCGACATTCAGATTTTTTTCGCCACCGATTGGGAAGTGCATTACAACTCCAGCCGCACCGGTGTGCGCCTGATTGGCCCCAAGCCGCAATGGGCGCGGCAGGACGGCGGCGAGGCGGGGCTACATCCGTCCAACATCCACGATAACGCCTACGCCATCGGTGCGGTGGATTTCACCGGCGACATGCCGGTCATCCTCGGGCCGGACGGTCCCAGCCTAGGTGGCTTCGTGTGCCCGGTGACCATCGCGCATGCCGAGTTGTGGAAGATGGGGCAACTGCGTCCGGGCGATACAGTGCGTTTCCGCTGGATGACACTGGAACAGGCCAATCATCTGGAGCGTCTGCAGGATGCGACCATCGCCAGCCTTGCGCTGCCGAAAAAGCAGAAACCCTACCCAGTGGCTGAGACGATGGGCAGCCCCGTCATCCACAGCCTCCCCGCGAAAGGCAGGCAGGTGCAGGTGGTCTATCGCCAATCCGGCGACCGCAATCTGCTGATCGAATACGGCCCGCTGGTGCTCGACATCAATCTGCGTTTCCGCGTGCATGCGCTGATGCAATGGCTGGAGCAGGCGATGGGGGAAGGTAAGCTGCTGGGTATTCTCGACCTGACCCCCGGCATCCGTTCCTTGCAGATTCATTTTGATAGCCGCATATTGTCACGCGGGTATTTGCTGAAGATATTGATCGCCGCCGAGAAGCAACTGCCGCCCATCGCAGACATGCAGGTGCCGACACGCATCGTGCATCTGCCGCTGTCGTGGGACGATCCTTCCACCAAGCTGGCGATCGAGAAATACATGCAGTCGGTACGCAAAGATGCGCCGTGGTGTCCGAGCAACATCGAGTTCATCCGCCGCATCAACGGCATCGCCGATATCGAGCAGGTGAAGCGCATCGTGTTCGATGCCAGCTATTTGGTGATGGGGCTGGGCGATGTGTATCTCGGTGCACCCGTGGCCACGCCGCTGGATCCGCGCCATCGTCTGGTCACCACCAAATACAACCCGGCACGTACCTGGACGCCGGAGAACGCGGTTGGTATCGGTGGCGCTTACATGTGCGTGTATGGAATGGAAGGCCCTGGCGGTTATCAGTTCGTCGGTCGCACCGTGCAAATGTGGAACCGTTACAAACAGACGGCGGATTTCAAAGATGCAAAACCGTGGCTATTGCGCTTCTTCGACCAGATCCGTTTCTATCCGGTATCGGAACAGGAACTGCTCAAGATGCGCGAGGACTTCGTGGCGGGACGTTTCCAGTTGAAGATCGAAGAGACCACCTTCAGTCTGAAGAATTACAACCGGTATTTGCAAGACAACGACAAGGACATCAGCGCATTCCGCGAAACGCAACGCGCCGCATTCGCCGCCGAGCGCGAAATGTGGAAGACCAGCGGTCAGGCCGAATACGCAAGCGATAACAGTGTGGCGGAGGCGGGTACGGACAGCGAGTTGGATCTGCCACCGGGCAGTCGCGCCGTCGCCGCCCATGTGGCGGGCAACGTGTGGGCCATGTCGGCAGCCGTCGGCAGCAAGGTAAGCGCAGGTGACACCTTGGTCGTCATCGAATCCATGAAGATGGAGATCGCGGTGGTCGCGCCGTGTGACGGTGAGATCGTGCAGTTGAATTGCCGTATTGGTGGCCAAGTCGCGGCGGGCCAGGACCTGCTGGTCATTCAGGGTGAGACAGAATGAGTCAACCGCTAGCCATCGCTGCGTTACGCCAGCAATATCTGGCAGGCAGTCTGCAACCGCTGGTGGTGGTGCAGGACATCCTCGCGCGTATCGGCGACGATCCCCATCACGTGTGGATATATCGGTTGCCGCTGGACGAGATTCGGAGATATATCGATGCGCTGCAAGATAAAGACCCGGCCGAGTTGCCGCTGTACGGCATCCCGTTCGCCATCAAGGACAACATCGATCTGGCGGGTGCGCCGACTACGGCGGGGTGTCCAGACTATGCCTATCACCCGCAGCGTCATGCGACGGTGGTGCGTCAGCTCATCAATGTGGGTGCCATCCCCATCGGCAAGACCAATCTCGACCAGTTCGCTACCGGACTTAACGGGTCGCGTTCGCCTTATGGGGCATGCCGCAACGCGTTCGATCCGCAATACATCTCCGGCGGTTCCAGTTCGGGCTCGGCGGTCGCAGTCGCTTTGGGTTTGGTCAGTTTCAGTTTGGGTACCGATACGGCCGGCTCGGGCCGTGTGCCAGCAGCCTTCAATAATCTGGTCGGCGTGAAACCGACGCGTGGCTGGCTCTCCACACGTGGTGTGGTACCCGCCTGTCGCTCGCTGGATTGCGTGTCCATCTTCGCGTTGAATACGGCAGATGCATCCACCGTGTTGTCTGTCGCAACAGCCTTGGACGAGCAGGATGCGTATTCGCGTCAGGTACTCGCGCATGGATTCGATTTTGGCTGTGCCAAACATTTTCGTTTCGGTGTGCCGCGTGCTGACCAACTACAGTTCTTTGGCAATCAGGATGCAGCGGCACTGTTCCACAAAAGTGTCGTGGCAATGGAAGCGCTCGGCGGGCAGAAAGTGGAGATCGATTTTCTGCCTTTCCTGATGTCCGCACGTCTGCTGTACGAAGGTCCGTGGGTGGCCGAACGTTATGCGGCTATTCGTGAATTCTTCGAGAGCAAGCAGAATGTCATCCATCCGGTGGTGCGCGAGATCATCGCGGGGGCCAAGAAGTTCTCGGCAGCCGACACCTTCGACGGCATGTACAAACTGGAAGCGCTGCGCAAAGAAGCCGCGTTGGTCTGGGAAAAGATCGACTGCCTGCTCACGCCGACTGCCGGAACCATCTACCGCATCGCCGAGATGGAAGCCGACCCGATCAAGCTGAATGCGAACCTCGGTTACTACACCAACTTCATGAACCTGCTGGATTGCGCGGCCATCGCGGTGCCGGCGGGTTTCCAGAGTAACGGTCTGCCCTTCGGCATCACGCTCGTGGCACCTGCGCATCAAGATATTCCGCTGCTACATCTGGCGGAAAAGCTGCTCAACAGCACGGCAGAGGCGGCGCAACAAACACTGGCAGCAGGCAGGATCCGTGTCGCCGTGTGCGGAGCACACCTCGAAGGTTTGCCACTCAATCATCAACTCACATCACGGGGAGGGCATCTGGTCGCCAGTACCCAGAGTGCGGCGGATTACAAATTGTACGCACTCTCTGGTGGCCCACCGTATCGCCCAGGCATGGTGCGTGTGGGAAAGGGTGAGATGGGCAGCGCCATCGAAGTGGAGGTGTGGGAGATGGCAGCGCGTGAGTTCGGTTCTTTCGTTGCGGGTATCCCCGCACCGCTCGGTATCGGGGTCATCACCCTGACGAATGGCGACAAGGTGCAGGGTTTCGTGTGTGAACACTATGCGGTGGCAGAGGCTGAAGACATCACGCACTTCGGCGGTTGGCGCGCCTACCTTGCAAGCAAGGCGGGGTGATGGAACTGCAACTGTTCAAGACCTTGTGGGGGCATATGAGCACGTTGGCAGATGCGGCGGATCAAGCTGTGTCTGCTGGCTTCATCGGGTTGGAAGGTAATGCCGATAGGCTGCCGCACGATGAGCTGCATTCAGCCTTGCAGTCGCGAGGTCTGCGTTATATCCAAGAGATCGTGACGGCAGGCAACTATGTGCCGCGCCGGAACGACACGGTGGAGCAACACATCGCCGATGTGGAACGTCAGTTGCGATTGGGACAGTCATTGCAGCCGCAACAGGTGACCATCATCGGCGGTTGTGATGCGTGGTCATTGGAACAGAGCGTGCATTTCTTCGGCGAGTCACAGGACATCGCCGCGCGTATGGGCATCGTATGTAGTTTCGAGACGCACCGCAGCCGCTCGCTATTCAATCCTTGGGTCACGCTCGCGGTTCTCGAACGTTTGCCCGAGCTGCGGCTAACCTGTGACTTCAGCCATTGGGTCGTGGTATTGGAACGACAACTGGATGACGATTGGGAAGCCGTGCTCGAAGTGGCAAAACATGCGCATCACACCCATGCCCGGGTCGGTTATGACCAAGGGCCGCAGGTGCCGCATCCGGCTGCGCCGGAATATGTCTCTGCGCTGGCCTCCCATCAACGTTATTGGGAAGCGATCTGGCGAACACAACGCGCCGCAGGATATGCCATCACTACCATGACACCGGAATTCGGCCCCGATGGTTATCTGCATACGCTCCCGTTCACACGGCAACCCGTCGCCGATCTGTGGGAGATTAATGCGTGGATGGGCGTGGAGGAAAAGCAGCATTTCCAAAATTGGCTACGCGGTTTGCCATCTGCTCAGGTTTGAGATGACTCAGATGACGGCCTTCGATCTTGCAATAGCGATCACAACCGTGCGTGACATGGGTGCCATGCCCAAATCAGGTGCATCAGTCTCCGCTTTAGCCGTATCTAGCCCATTGGATACGCGTGGTAGCAGGGAGGTGCGTATGGCATGAAACCTGCTGACCAAGAAGTGTCGTAGTCGTTTTTTTTGAGTTCATACATTCATCAACCTAAGTAAGGAGCACTCAAATGCAAATCAAGAAACTTATCGCGGCCATCGCATTGGTGGCAGTTTCCTCGGCAGTGAACGCTGCGACCCCAGTCAAGCTCGCGCTGACCACTTGGATCGGTTATTCGCCGTTCTATGTGGCTGCGGGCATGGACATGTACAAGAAGCAGGGCATCGAAGTGACACTGCAAACCTTCTCTGACCCAGCCATGTTGCCGTCGGCTGTCGCCAGTAAATCGGTAGATGGCGCATTGATGACTTTTGACCAAGTGATCGGTGCTGCCGCTCAAGGTCAGGTGTTCAAGGTGGTGATGCCCATCGATTATTCCAATGGTGGTGACGCGGTACTGGCTGACATGTCCATCAAAAAGATCAAGGACCTAAAAGGGAAAAAGGTCGCCTACGCACCTTTGTCCCCTTCTGATTTTTTGATCTCCTATGCACTCAAGATCAATGGCATGAGCGACAAGGACATCAGCCCAGTCAATATGACTCCTGAAGCGATCCCATCTGCAATGGCATCTAAAGCAGTGCCAGCGGGTGCGACTTATGAGCCTAATGTGTCGCAGATACTAGCGCTGGAAGGTGGCAAGAAGTTCCATGTGATCTATTCATCGAAAGAAGCACCCGGCCTAATCGCCGACGTGTTGGTGTTCGACGAGGCGCACATCAAGAATAACGGCAAGGAGATTACTGCTGTCATCAAGGCCTATCTGGAAGGTCTGGATTACATGAAGTCTCATCCAAAAGAAGCGTCCGAGATCATCGGTAAGGCCATCGGTGTGTCGGGCAAGGAAGTGCTGGAACAATTGCAAGGTGTGTACAACATCCCACGCAAAGAGATGGCATCATCGTTCAAGCAAGGTAAGGACACCAAGTCTTACTTCGTGAGTGGCGAGGTGATCAACGAGATCCTGATGAAAAGCGGCCAGATCAAAAAGCCAGTCAGTATCGCAACTACGATCGATGACAGCTTCATCAAGGCAGTATTGAAATAAATGTTCGTGCTCTCCTGTGCGATGGCGTGCAGGAGAGCGAACTAACAAAGGAACTCCAATGCGTTCGCGCATCTTCCGTCACACCGACGGAGTCATCCCTAACCTGCTGGCTTTCACCTATGTCCTGAGTGGCTACGTGATCGGCTTATGGTTGATGGCAACGGCTAGCCTTGTGGTGGCATTGTTAGCGACTCTGTGGTTCGCACATGCGCTCATCATCGCGGCTTATCTTTTCCACGAATTCGCTCACGACACGATCTTCGCTCGCCATGAGTCAAACTCATGGGGCGGCGTGTTGATGACATGGCTCACCGGCAGCTGCTACGCGCGCTATGAGCATCTGCGTCACAAACATGTGCGTCATCATGTCGATCGCGCCGACGTCATCAGTCTGGATACCAAGGCGCTGGTCTTATCTCTTCCATCACCATTGCGCCGTCTAGTGCTGTTGTTGGAGTGGTGTTACCTCCCAGCCATCGAGTTGCTGATGCATGCCTTTGTCATCGCGCTACCTTTCTTGCGTGAAGAACGCCGGGCAGACCGTAAGCGTGTGACGCTGATCCTGCTGGTGCGCGGTGTCGTGTTCACAGCACTGGCCTATTATTCGATACAGGCCTTGCTGTTGTATGGGGTCGCTTATCTCATCATGGTCACCGTTCTGCGTTTCGCCGATGCGTTCCAACACACCTATGATGCCTACGAAATTTTGGAAGGTGCAAAAGTGCCGCAAGATAAATTGCGTGACAGAGCCTATGAGCAGGCCAACACCTATTCCAATCTGGTCAGCGTGCGCTGGCCTGCACTCAATTTGCTGCTGTTGAATTTCCCCTATCACAACGCTCACCACGAACAATTGGCCGTGCCTTGGCATTGTCTGCCTGCGTTGCATCACAAGTTGTTCGGTGACAGCAAGGGGCCCGTCATCCCGATGTCCTGTTTATTGTTGCCCTTCCATCGGCATCGGGTGACGCGCTTGCTGTCAGAGGATTACGGCGTGGTCGATATCGCAGCCAGCAAGGCGGATGGATTCATCGGCGCGGTGTCAGTCTCTTTTCTGACGGCCGTGTGAGATGACGATGATTGCCACTATCCCACCCCGTGAGGGAAAAGCGATCAGCGCGCTTCTGGTGGGTGCCTTGTTCTGGGGCATGTTGTGGTGGCCGCTCAAAGCATTAGATGGGATCGGTGCTTCCGGCAGCATCGTGCAGGTGTTCGCCTATGGTATCGCTGCGCTCATCCTGTTGCCGTTCGCTTGGCGCAGTTTCGATGCGTGGCGTGACCAGCTGGGTCTGTTAGCCATCATCATGCTGATGGGCGGCTGGGCCAATGCGTCGCTAGTCACCGCACTCACCGAGGGTAGCGTGGTGCGTGTGATGCTGTTGTTCTTCCTCGCACCAGTATGGACGATACTGGCTGCGCGTATTTTTCTGGGCGAGCACTTCACCCGCCTGCGCCTTATCTCGTTGGCGCTAGCGTTGCTAGGATTGGCCGCGACCCTGGGTGGGCCTGAGCTGTTCTCTAGTCCTCTTTCCATGATCGATCTGCTGGCGCTTTCGTCGGGTATGGCGTTCGCCCTTAACAATGTGGCTGTACGTGTCGGCCATCATCTGGCTGACTCGGTTCGATCGGCAGCGATGATAGGCGGGTGCGCGCTAATCGCATCCGGCTTCCTTTTGTTTGGAGCAGCGTCGATACCTGTTCCCGCTACCCATCAAGTGAGCCTCATGCTGGTGTTCGGTTTGTTATGGATATTGCCGGGCACCTTGGTCACGTTCTATGGCGTCGCACGTCTGGATGCCGGCCGAGCAGCCATTCTGTTGCTTGGCGAGTTGGTGGTGGCAGCAATCTCGGCGGTGCTAATCGGCGATGAACACCTATCTTGGCGTGAAATGATCGGAGGCGCGCTGATTCTTTCAGCCGCAGTCATTGAGGCACGCACTGAATCCGTAGGGGCAGGGCATGGACAAACGGTCTGATGCCCTCATCGTTATCGACATGCAGCGGGATTTCCTCGATCCCGGTGGCTATGCAGCGACTGCGGGAATGGATGTCAGCGCACTGTGCCGCCCCATCCCTTTCATCCATACACTGCTCGACAACGCTCGCCGTCTTGGCATGTTGGTGGTACACACGCGCGAAGGGCATAGGCCCGACCTGAGTGATTGTCCGTCAGCCAAACTGGCGCGCAGCCGACAGGGCGGGGCAGAGATTGGCAGCAAGGGGCCGCTCGGGCACCTGCTGGTGCGCGGTGAATATGGACATGATTTCATAACCGAACTGCAGCCTCATGCCGGTGAGCCGGTGGTGGACAAGCCCGGCTACGGTGCATTCCATCAGACCGATCTGGCTCAGATACTAGCTGTACGCGGCATCCGGCGGCTGTACCTGTGCGGTGTCACCACCGAGGTGTGCGTGCATTCCACGCTGCGTGAAGCGGTAGACCGTGGCTTTGAGTGCGTGCTGGTGGCGGATGCCTGCGGTTCCGCCCATCCGCACCTGCATGAAGGGGCCTTGCAGATGGTCGCCGTGGAAGGCGGCATCTTCGGGCGTGTGGCGGATACCCAGACCGTCATCAATGAACTGGAAGCATCCAAATGAGCCAGGTACTGCGACTGTGGCCCTTGCTGACCGCTACGCACCGATACGACAAATCACTATCCACTCGCAATCAGGGACAGGGGCAGATCATCGAAGCACCGATCCTCGCCTATCTGATCGAGACCACAAACGGACGCA
Source organism: Gallionellaceae bacterium (assembly GCA_009773615.1). Lineage (GTDB taxonomy): Bacteria > Pseudomonadota > Gammaproteobacteria > Burkholderiales > Gallionellaceae > PALSA-1006. The sequence goes on along the minus strand of WSYA01000031.1, from coordinate 7,395 downwards.
TCCTGTTCGATGTGGGTTGCGACTACGACAAAATCGCCGAGCCGAAGCAGCGTGCAAGATACTATGATGAAGAGACCTTTGCCTTCGGTGCCCCGGACATGAAAGCCGAACAGCGCTTGCCCAATCATCTGGCAAAGATGGGGCTGACGCCTGCCGATGTGGATGTGGTGTTCCTCAGTCATCTCCATTTCGATCATGCGGGCGGGCTGTGTGATGTGTGCGGCACCGAGGTGCATGTGCAGCAGGACGAGCTCGATTCGGCACGCAGCGGCGATGATGTGGCGTATTTCGCCTCGGATTTCAGCGGCGACTATCCCTGGCAAGTCAAACAGGGTGAATACGATCTGGTGCCGGGTGTGCGCGCCATCGCCTCGCCCGGCCATACTGCCGGGCACATGTCGTTGTGGGTAGAGCCCCCCAAAGGCTCACCCATTGTGCTGTGCGGAGATGCGGCAGATTTAACCGAAAACCTGCAAAAAGAAATCGCGCCCGGATTATGTTGGCAGGATCGGGAAGACCTGGCGCTGGAAAGTATCCGCAAGCTGAAACGGCTGGGGGCAGATGAGCATGCGCAGTTGTGGCCGAATCACGATATGGATTTCTTTCGCACGCTAAGGCTGTTTCCGCAATGGCACGAGTAGATCAAGCATTGGGCATCGCAATAACATGAAGTTGAGCCTCCGCAATGCAAATGAATTGATCTGTTTTGGACGGAGATAACAGGCGCGCACCGCTTGAGTGCACAGCGCGATAACCGCGCTTAGAGATGGTGCAATAGCGGTGGCAAATTGCTGCATAATGCTTCAAATCCTTTGTAATGGTCGCAATCTGGTGCTTGGCACGGAATCTGCTGTAATGTTCGCGTGGTTGATTTAAGTTCCGAATTTTTTAACTTCACAGAAAAGGAAACATCATGCTTAAGACCAAATTGCTTGTAATCGCTCTGGGTGCAGCATTTGCCCTCCCGGTTATGGCCGAAGATGCGCCAGTGACAAAACACAAGGAAGAAGTGCATGCCGCCGCAGAGGCAGCTTCTCCCATCACTTTCAACGTTGGGTTGGTGACTGACTATATCTATCGCGGTCTCACACAAACTACGCACAAGCCGGCTGTACAAGGCGGATTGGATTATGCGCACTCCAGCGGTTTGTATGCCGGGGCATGGGCTTCCAACGTGAGCTGGATCAAGGATAGCGGGGCTATCGCTAGCGGCGACTCCACAATCGAGTTGGACACCTACTTCGGTTTCAAAAATACCATCGTAGCGGATCTGAGCTATGACATCGGTTATGTGCGTTACAACTATTTGGGTGGTTATACCCCTGCCGCCGGGTTCAATAATGCGGACACAGCCGAGGTGTATGGTGCCGCGATTTACAAATTCGTAACGCTGAAGTATTCCTACAGTTTGCTGGATGGTTTCCTGACGGTTCCGGGTACAAAGGGTACGAATTACATAGACCTGAGCGCCTCTTACCCGGTTGCCGATACGGGTGTAACGATCGGTGCACATTATGGCAAACAAACTTTTGTGGGGACCACATTGTCGGGAGGCAATGCGCTTAGCTATGACGATTACAAGCTGAGCGCGTCCAAAGATTTCAGCGGTTATGTTGTGGGCTTGGCATACACCAGCACCAATGCGACTGCAGCATGGACGTACAACGGCGAGCAATGGGGCAAGGGTGTAGTCGCGTTGTCGGCAACTCATTCGTTCTAATCTAACGGGAGCGGTACGCCGCTCCGTTTCCAAGGAGATTTATGATGAAAATGGTCACAGCAATTATCAAGCCGTTCAAGCTGGACGAAGTGCGTGAAGCCCTTTCCGCCATTGGCGTGCAAGGTATCACCGTCACTGAAGTCAAAGGCTTCGGGCGTCAAAAGGGGCATACCGAGTTGTATCGCGGTGCGGAATATGTCGTGGACTTCTTGCCGAAGATCAAACTGGAAGCCGCGATCAAGGCCGACATGCTTGATCAAGTGATCGAGGCAATCGAAAAGGCGGCTCAAACCGGCAAAATCGGCGACGGCAAAATTTTCGTGCAAAACCTTGAACAGGTATTGCGTATCCGTACCGGCGAAGTCGGTCCAGAAGCCCTTTAAGGAGATTTGAAATGAAAAAACTTATTGCTTCACTCATGCTGTTGGTCACTCTGTGTGGCTTGACGGCTCCTGTGTTTGCTGAAGAAGCTGCACCGGCTCCCGCAGCAACAACGGCTCCCGCTGCTGCGGTAGCGGCGGCACCTGCCGCACCTGTTGCGGCTCCCGCCCCCGTGCCAAACAAGGGTGACACATCCTGGATGCTGACCGCTACGCTGTTGGTAATCATGATGTCGATTCCCGGCTTGGCTTTGTTCTACGGCGGCTTGGTGCGCAGCAAAAATATGCTGTCCATGTTGATGCAAGTGTTTAGCATTTTCGCGCTGATCACGGTGCTGTGGGCGATCTACGGCTACTCGCTGGCGTTCACCACCGGCAACGCGTTTATCGGCGGCTTTGATCGTTTGTTCCTGAAAGGCATCTTCGATCCGGTCACGGGCGCAGTCGCTAACGCTGCCACTTTCAGCAAAGGCGTGTATATCCCCGAATTCGCATTCGTCGCGTTCCAAGCCACTTTCGCAGCGATTACTGTGGCGCTGGTCGTGGGTGCGTTTGCCGAGCGTATGAAGTTTGCTGCGGTGCTGTTGTTCTCTGCGTTGTGGTTCACCTTCGCTTACTTGCCGATCGCGCACATGGTGTGGTTCTGGCAAGGTCCTGATGCCTACTCTTCGCAAGCGGCGGCTGATGCGGCCAATGCGACAGCGGGCTGGTTGTTTGCCAAAGGCGCGTTGGACTTCGCAGGCGGTACCGTGGTGCATATCAATGCCGCGATTGCAGGTCTGGTAGGTGCGTTCCTGGTGGGCAAGCGTATCGGCTACGGTAAAGAAGCGATGGCGCCGCACAATCTGGTGATGACCATGATCGGTGCTTCGCTGCTGTGGGTGGGTTGGTTCGGCTTCAACGCGGGTTCCGCGCTGGAAGCGGGCGGTACTGCTACCTTGGCATTCGCCAATACCCTGATCGCAACTGCTGCTGCAGTGCTGACTTGGTTGGCTGCGGAATGGCTGTTGAAGGGTAAGCCCAGTCTGTTGGGCGCAGCATCCGGTGCGGTTGCCGGTCTGGTCGCCATCACTCCTGCCTGCGGTTGGGTCGGTATCGGCGGCGGCTTGGTGATCGGTGCGCTGTCCGGTGTGGTGTGCTTCTGGGGCGTAACTGGCCTGAAGAAACTGCTCGGTGCGGATGATGCGCTGGACGTGTTCGGCATCCACGGCATCGGCGGTATTCTGGGCGCGTTGCTCACCGGTGTGTTTAACACTTGGAGCATGGGCGGTACCGGTATCGTCGATTACGTGAACAACACCATTGTCGATACCACGATCAGCAGTCAAGTTTGGATACAAGCGCAAGCGGTGCTGACCACAGTTATCTGGTCCGGCGTGGTTGCCTTTGTCTGCTACAAGATCGTTGATCTGACTATCGGTCTGCGCGTGAAAGAAGAAGACGAGCGCGAAGGGTTGGATACTGCAACTCACGGCGAGCGCGCTTACAACCTCTAAGAATTACTCTCCTCCCGGAGCCTCCTGGCTCTGTTTAAGGGCACCGCAAGGTGCCCTTTTTTGTGAATACAAAATGAAACTTAAATGCACCAGTCTCATGCGCGGTGCACGTATCTTGTGCGCTACTCCCCATGCATTTCCAAGTTGTTCTATATATCCAGAGGCTCTGAGCTTGGCTCGTTTATTGCTGCACTTAAATGCATAGACGAGGAGTCAAATTGAAACGAATTCTGATTATTGATGATGTGAGAGATCGCGCCGCATGGTTGAAGGCCAGTCTTGAATTGGCCGAATTCGATGTTGTCGGGGTATTGTCTTGGGAGCAGGTGGACGAGCGCGCGATACAGGCCGCATCAGCCGATGTGATCATCGTCGATGCCAACGCACCGGGACGCGATACGTTGGAGCAGATCAGCCTGATGTCCTCCACTCTGGAAAAACCGGTGGTTGTGCTGGGTGCGCAGACAGATACCCGCAGCATTCAGGAATCGATGCGCGCCGGGGTCAGCGCCTATGTGGCGCATACGATACAGGGCGAGGATATGAGCGGCATTATCCATGTCGCCGCTGCCCGTTTTGCCGAACACAAACGTTTACGCGACGAATTGAAGGAGGCAAAGAGCCAGCTTGTGGAACGCAAACTGGTGGATAGAGCCAAGGGCATGTTGATGGATGACCACGGTTATAGTGAAGCGGAGGCCTATAAGCGTATGCGTAACATGGCAATGGCTAAAGGAAAGCGCATTGCGGAAATTGCCGAGGCGATTATTTTTGCCAAAGAATTGAGTGCATGAGAAACGTGCAACAAAGTTGCGCACCGATTTGGGATTTTTTGATGCACCAACGCGATTCATTTTCTGCTGGGATTTAATCAGATGAGTAGCTGCATCAATTCTCTATCCGGCTAATTTAAATAAATATAGTTGTTAATTAAGACTGTTGGCACGACTGTTGCATTGAATCAATCATCACCGGATCAACGGCGGTTCGGAGAATTTGCAATACAGGACAAAGGCGTCCCACTGTGCACATGCGTGGTCGGATGCCTTTTATATTTTCGAGCCACAAATTTTTCTTAAAGGAGATTTGCAGATGGATAAGTCAAAACAGGAAATCATCATTGCGAGTTCACATGAGCCCGAACAAAACAGCAGGAGGGAGTTCATGAAACAGACGGGTGCAATTTTGGGTGCGGCGGGAATCATGGCTATGGTGCCGATGGGTACGCGGGCGGCCGCTTGGGCTGCCGGTTCCGATGCGCCGGAACTTAAAGTGGTTAACGTGGGCTTCATTCCGTTGACCGATTGCGCGTCAGTAGTGATCGCCTCGGTGATGAAATTCGACGAGAAATACGGCATCAAGATTAATTTGTCCAAGGAAGCATCCTGGGCAGCGGTACGCGACAAGCTGGTAAACGGCGAACTTCATGCGGCGCATGTCTTATACGGCTTGATCTACGGCGTGCAACTCGGCATCGGTGGCCAGAAAAAAGACATGTCGGTGCTGATGACGCTGAGCAACAACGGTCAAGGAATCACGCTTTCCAACCAGCTCAAGGATAAGGGCGTAACCACTGGTGAGGCGCTGAAGAAACTGGTAGATAGCGAAAAGCGCGACTACACCTTTGCCCAGACTTTTCCCACCGGCACGCACGCCATGTGGCTGTACTACTGGCTGGCCAGCCACGGCATCAACCCGCTGAGCGATGTGAAGACCATCACCGTGCCGCCCCCGCAAATGGTGGCCAATATGCGCGTCGGCAACATGGATGGTTTCTGCGTGGGCGAGCCTTGGAACAACCGCGCCATCTACGACAAGATCGGTTTCTCTGCAGCCACCTCTCAGGACATCTGGAAGGATCATCCGGAAAAAGTGTTGGGCAGCACCGCCGAGTTCACGCAAAAATATCCCAACACGGCGCGAGCGTTAATGATGGCTGTGCTGGAAGCTTCCAAGTACATCGACGACATGGCGAACCGCCGTAAGGTGGCCGAGATCATCGCGGATAAATCCTACGTCAATTGCCCGGTCGAAGTGATCGACCAGCGTCTGGAAGGAAAGTATGAAGATGGCTTGGGCAAGAAATGGAACGACCCGAATTACATGAAATTCTGCAATGACGGGGCGGTGAATTTCCCTTACCTGTCGGACGGCATGTGGTTCTTGACGCAACACAAACGCTGGGGCTTGCTTAAAGAAGATCCGGATTATCTGGGCGTTGCCAAGAAGATCAATCAGATCGAGTTGTATAAGCAGGCGGCATCACAGGTCAAAGTGTCAATTCCTAAGGATGTGATGCGCACATCCAAATTGATCGACGGCACCGTATGGGATGGTAAAGATCCGAAGAAGTACGCCGCCTCATTCAAAATTAAAGCTTAACGCCAATACGTGAAGAAAGTGATGGCCTCAATGGAAAAGTTAGACAAACAAACGGTACGCGACATGTTGCTGCAAGCCAAGGAGCAGAAGTCGCTCACTTGGCCGCAATTGGCAGAAAAGATCGGGCGCAGCCCGGTGTACACCGCGCAGTTGGTTTACGGATACGGACAAACGACAGATCAGGAAGCGGAGGAATTGCTGAAGGCATTGGATCTGCCTTCGGAGATCAAGCCGATTTTGATGAAAGTCCCGCATCGTCAACCTGCGCAACCATGGCCACCTACCGATCCGTTCGTTTACCGATTCTACGAGGCCATCATGTTGTATGGCCCAGTTTACAAGGATGTGGCTCATGAGATTTTTGGCGACGGCATCATGAGTGCGATCGATATGTCGGTGGATATTCAGAAGATCGAAGACCCCGTCGGGGTGCCGCGCATGGTGATTACGCTCAACGGCAAATGGTTGCAGTACAAAAAATACTGAATCCGCTGTTTTAACGAAATAGAAAGCAAGCAATGAAGGCAAAAAAATATTTCCAAGAACAACTGCTCCCGCCTCTGTTGGGCTTGGCATTGTTCATTCTCCTTTGGGGCGTGTTGGCGCAAGGCAATGCAACGCTTCCGGGGCCGATCAAAACCTGGCATTCGGCGGTGGAACTGTTCAGCGATCCGTTCTATCAGAAGACACCAAACGATCAGGGCATCGGTTGGAACATATTGAATTCATTGGGTCGAGTCGGCATCGGTTTCGGATTGGCTGCATTGATCGGCATCCCGCTCGGGTTCATGATCGGGCGTTTTGATTTTCTCGACAAGATGACTTCGCCCATCGTCAGCATGCTCAGACCGGTATCGCCATTAGCCTGGCTGCCCATCGGCCTGCTGGTGTTCCAGGCGGCTAATCCCGCCGCCATCTGGGTAATTTTCATCTCCAGCATCTGGCCGATGATCATCAATACTGCGATGGGTGTACGTCAATTGCCGCAGGATTATTTGAACGTGGCGCGCGTACTCAATCTGTCCGAATGGAAAGTTTTCACCAAGATATTGTTCCCGGCAACCCTGCCTTACATGCTGACCGGCATACGTCTGGCTATCGGCACGGCATGGCTGGTGATCGTCGCGGCGGAAATGTTGACCGGCGGTGTGGGTATCGGATTCTGGGTATGGGATGAGTGGAACAACCTGAACGTCGAACACATCATCATCGCGATCTTTGTTGTCGGTATCGTCGGCTTGCTGCTGGAGATGCTGCTGGTGCAGATTGCCAAACGCTTCAGCTATTGATGGGAAATCAGTAGTGTCCGGTTTAATTTAGTAGTGCCGACGGCAACATCAGTATTGACAAGGGGTTCAAGCGATTCATGGGTGTCCACGATTTGAATTTCAGATTGCGCATTTGCGATCATTCCGGG
>WSYA01000030.1 GCA_009773615.1 Gallionellaceae bacterium | reverse complement strand
GACACGATCATTCAAAAATACGCGCACATAGTTGACCGCCACAAAAAAATCATCGGGACGCGTTTACGAAGTCCAAATAACCAATTATTAGAGGTGCCCCATAACCACGAAGACTCTCTCACCTTGATAGAGCGCGCCGACCGCGCCATGATTGCGGCTAAAAGCAAGGGGGGAAACAGCATCGTCTGTTCCGGTGAAGAGCCGATTCCTGGGCGTCTCGGCATCACGCTCGCCCGCGAAGAGCTCTCGATCGAAAGTATGCTGCATACCGCGCTTGAGACTGGCGGGCTATCCCTGCACTACCAGCCCATCATTCGTGCGAACGGAGAGATAGAGGCGGTCGAGGCGCTCATGCGCTGTTCTGTTAACGGCGAAAATATCTCGCCCGGGAAATTTATCCCCGTCGCGGAAAAGACCGGGATGATTATTCGCCTCGGAGAGTGGTGTTTGTTGCAGGGCGCAATGCAGGCGCGTCAGCTGCATGATGCGGGTTATCGCACCAAAGTTGCGATCAACGTCTCGCGCGCGCAGTTGGTTTCCCCGAAGTTCACTCAGGCGTTGCACGCGGCCCTGATCTGCTCCAACGCCAAACCGGAGTTGGTGGAGTTGGAATTAACCGAGTCCCTGTTTATGGACGTTTCGGACACGATTCAAAAGAACCTGAAAAATGCTCTCGCCGCAGGCGTGAGTTTGTCCATCGACGATTTCGGCACCGGCTATTCCTGCCTGGCCAACTTGAAGGATATTCCGGCAAAAAAACTTAAACTGGATCGCGCCTTCGTCACCGTATTGCCGGAAGATCGTCGTGCGCTGGCAGTGGTCAAGGCAATGACGCAACTGGGGCATGAGTTGGGTATGACCGTCGTAGCCGAAGGATGCGAAAGACAAGAAGAGATCGATGCCTTACTTGAAGTGGGCGTGGATGCTATTCAGGGGTTTTTCTACGCAAGACCGATGCCGGAAGAGAGTCTTCTTCCATGGCTGCAAACAAGGGGTAGCAAATGAATGACGCTCTGCAGGGCTCTGTCCCGACGGCAGTCGATAGTCTGTTTGAACGCTCCATCATTGACGTTGGCATCCCGCCTTGCCCGGTCATTCTGGATCGCTTCATGGACGAGGCGCGCAAAGATGAACCCGACTACAACCGCTTGGCAACTATCATCGTAACCGATGTCGGACTCTCGGCTGGTTTGATCAAAACCGCCAATTCCCCGTATTTCGGCATGCGCCAGCGCGTGCGTTCGGTAAACGAAGCGCTCGCAGTACTCGGCTTGGACGCGGCCAGTCGTGCCGTGGCAGGCATTATCCTGCGCAAAGCTTTTCCGAACGTGCCCAATCTGGAGCGTTTCTGGGATGCCTCGGCGCGCATTGCACGACTTTCCGGCTGGCTGGCGCAGCATTTTGAGATAAAAGGTCTGCGTGCCGACGACGCATACACTTTCGGGCTGTTCCGCGACTGCGGCATTCCGGTTCTGCTTGGACGTTTCCCGAATTATGAGGCGGTGCTTGCAGCAGCCAATCAGGATGCCCTGCGTAGTTTCACTGACGTGGAAGAGGAACATCTGCCGACCAATCACGCCATGATCGGTTGCATCCTGGCGCAAAGCTGGTGGTTGCCGGAAGAGATATGTCTTGCCATACGCAATCACCACGACCTTGCGGCGCTGCAATCGGCCAACTTCAATCTGCCTATGCTGAGCCGCAGGCTTATCGCCACCGGACAAGTTGCGGAACACATCGTGCAGCAGCAACTGGGATTGAGCCTCACGCAGGAATGGACGAAGCTGGGGGCAGCCTGCCTGCAAGTTCTCGATCTGCGCGAGGAGCAGCTCGAAGCGTTGTATGCGGAAGCCGCACCCGTTGCGGCAGCGGACGAGTAGCCCGCGCGCACCGAAGATGCATCTCATTGGCATGTAGCACTCAGGCCGATTTGCACGCAGATCCAGCGATACAAAATTTTTCCCGGCGGATTTACTCCGCCGGGTTTTTTGTTTGTGCGTTAGGCAATCAATCGCACTTAAGCAAGCCTTAAGATTGCGCATCTATTCTGCGTGTCTCGCAATGCAATTTTAAGGAGACCGCGATGCCGTTTAATTATAGAAACTTTCCCCGTGTATTTGCCCTTGTCGTGTTGTTGATGGGAAGTTTATTGCCTCTTGCTCATGCTGAAGAAGATGACTACGATGATGATGGCGGTGGGCGCTTCGCTGTAGCAAGCAATGCAAAATGGAAGACCGAATGCGGCGCGTGCCATGTGGCATTCCCGCCACGTTTGCTTCCTGCCGAATCATGGCGCGTGATGATGTCCGGGCTGGATAAACACTTCGGCACAGATGCCAGCCTTGATGCGGCGACCGCACGCGAGATAGGCACTTTTCTGGAAAAACAATCCGGCGGCGGAAAACATGCTTTTTCGGGCAAGCCCGTGTTGCGCATCACCGACACCAGCTGGTTCAAGCGTGAGCATGACGAGGTGCCCGCACGCGTATGGAAAAATCCGAAGGTGAAAACACCTGCCAATTGTACGGCCTGTCACTTGCAGGCTGAGCGCGGCAACTACGGCGAACGCAACATCAGAATCCCAAAGTGATATGTCGACGCACCGATTCATGATGTCATAATAGTTGCAGGAAGTGGTACGCTGGATATGCTGATTAAATTCCATCAAGCGGCGGTGAGTTCACGGGCAAAAAATGCGCATATTGCTAATCGAAGACGATGACTTGTTGGGCGATGCGATCCAGGCTGGTTTAAAACAGTCCGGCTATGCGGTGGACTGGATGAAAGACGGCGTGTCGGCCGATCATGCGCTCGGCAGCGAGGCTTATGCTGTCGTGGTGCTGGACTTGGGCTTGCCACGCATGTCGGGACTGGAAGTGTTGCAACGTTTGCGCGGACGCAACACGCCGATACCCGTGCTGATCCTGACCGCGATGGATTCGGTGGAAGCCCGCATCAAAGGCTTGGATGCTGGTGCGGACGATTATCTGGTCAAACCGTTCGACATGGGCGAGTTGGCGGCGCGTCTGCGTGCGCTGGTTCGTCGCGCCAGCGGAAAAATTTCTGCCACGTTGCAGGCTGCCGGTGTGGAACTTGAGCCTGCGACGCACCGGGTGATCTATCGCAATCAGCCTGTCGATTTGCCGGCCAAGGAATTCACCGTACTGCACGCGTTGATGCTCAACGCGGGAAGAGTGCTATCGCGCGCGCAGATAGAGGAGCAGCTGTATGCGTGGGGCGAAGAAGTGGAGAGTAATGCGGTGGAGGTGCATATCCACCATTTGCGTCGCAAGCTGTTCCCCGAGCTGATAACCACCATACGCGGCGTGGGTTACATGATTCAGGGCGACAGGCATGCTTGAGATGCGCGCCCACGGCTCGCTGAATAAAAGGCTTCTGGCGCTGGCCTTGGCTACGGTCGCGGCGGTCTGGCTGGGTGCGTCAGTGTTTACCTATTACGATGCACGCGAGGAATTCGACGAGATACTCGACGCACACTTAACGCAAACGGCTTCGCTGCTGATCGTGCAAACCTCGCATGAGATGGACGAGATCGAAACCGAGCATGCTCCCTTGCTGCATAAATATTCGCGCCGCGTGGCTTTTCAGATATGGGAAGGCGGGCAAGTGCTGCGGCTGCATTCCGCCAACGCTCCGGCACAGGCGCTAGCCCGGCGCGAACAGGGATTCAGCGACAGCGTCATCGACGGGGTCGGCTGGCGCGTGTTCAGCACTTGGGATGATTCCCGGACAAATCTGATCCATGTGGCGGAGCGCATCGAAGTGCGCGACGAACTGGCGCGCGGCATCGCGGCCAACCTGCTCAAGCCGCTGTTGTTTTCGCTGCCATTGTTGGCTTTGCTGCTGTGGGCGGCCGTAGCGCGGGGGCTAAAGCCGCTGGTCAAGTTGACCGGCGAAGTGGCGTTGCGCGAACCGGACAGCCTTGCGCCGTTGGATGCGGGCGCGGTGCCGCGCGAAGTGATGCCATTGATCGAGCGCCTCAATAGCTTGTTCGTGCGCATCGAAGCCTCCATGCAAAAAGAAAAGCGCTTTACAGCCGATGCGGCGCACGAATTGCGCACGCCGGTCGCGGCGATAAAAGCGCAGGCGCAAGTGGCGCGCAACGCATCCGGCGATGCGGAACGCAATCACGCGCTCGACAACGCGATACTCGGCTGCGACCGTGCGGCGCATTTGATCGAACAGCTGCTGACCCTTGCGCGCATCGACACCTTGAGCGATGCGATTGCCGAGTCATGCCAGCTCAGAAATATCGCCACAGAGGTGATTTCCGCAATCGCACCGTCCGCACTTGCGTGTGAGGTGCAGCTCGAATTGACGGCAGGTGATGAGGTGGCGGTGCGCGGCAACGCCGTGTTGCTGCGGATATTGTTGCGCAATCTGATCGACAATGCCGTGCGCCACACCCTGCCGGGAACGTCGGTTCAGGTGAGCGTCATCAATAAGCCGGGGCAGGTTTATCTGTCGGTCAGCGACAATGGGCCGGGCATCGCTAAAGAGGAAATCACCAGAGTCGCGGAGCGTTTTTATCGTCCTCTGGGGACGCGCGCCAGCGGGAGCGGGCTGGGGCTATCAATCGTAAAACGCATCGCCGAGGTTCACGGTGCATCCCTGAAAATTGAAGCGCTGGCAGACGAAAATGGTCTACGCGTGACGGTGATATTCGAACAGTGATGCGGCTGGCTATTTTGCATGTGTCACTTGCTAGGCTATCAATTGATCGTTGACGTAGAATTGTAGCATCGCTATCCAATGCAAAAATTGCCATGACTATCGCTACGCTTTCACCGGCTTTTATCCGTCCACAGCAACTGGCTGTAGCCTTGGAAACTCAAGGTTACGGGGTGTTGAGCCCGCTTGGCCTAGCGGAGTTCGCAGGCTCCGCCCTGTCCGAGTTGAATGCATTGAGGACAGATTGGGATCATTTGCCTCTGGATAACTTCCTCAGGGATGGCGGGAGTTACCGGCATCGCAGGCATTCTTGTTTTGTGGTCGAACAAAACAGTGTCGCTCAGACGCCGCATCGCGCGCATTATCAGCCTCTGGAATACAACGCGCTGCACGGAGGCATGCGCCGCTTGTTCGCGCCGATGGCGGCGCATACGGTGGCACAACCGGTGTGGGCGAAACTATTGCTGGCCATTGCCCGCGTCTGCTCAAGCGTCAAAGGCGAACAGCCATGGTATGTGGAAGCGCACCAGTTTCGTATCGACACCCGCAACGGCATCGGGCGTCCCACGCCGGAAGGCGCGCATCGCGACGGCGTGGATTTCGTGGCGATCCTGCTGGTGGCGCGCGAGAATGTGAGCGGCGGCGAAAGCCGCATATTCGAGGCCGAAGGGCCGCACGGGCAGCGCTTCACTTTGAGCGAACCGTGGACATTGCTTTTGCTCGACGATGAGCGCGTGATCCATGAGTCCACGCCGATCCAGCCCACGGCGGCAGGGGGGCATCGCGATACGCTGGTGCTGACGTTTAGGGCGGGCGGATTTTTGGAGCAAGCAATTCCCTCCCCCTTGCAGGGGGAGGGTTAGGGTGGGGGTAGAAGTTTTGTCGCATATCATCGCTTTTACCCCCATCCCAGCCTTCCCCCTATATGGGGAAGGAGTATTCGGTACGTATTCAACGGAGCATCAGATCAAATGAAAATCGGCATCCCAAAGGAAATTAAAACCAACGAAAACCGCGTGGCATTGGTTCCTTCCGGTGCGGCGGCACTCGTTGCGGAAGGACATGCCGTACTGGTGGAAACCGGCGCGGGCTTGGGCAGCGGCTTTAGCGATGCGGAATATTCGGCGGTCGGCGCACAAGTCTTACCGAACGCGGAAGCAGTCTGGGCGGAGGCGGAGTTGATCGTCAAAGTCAAAGAGCCCATCGAAGTCGAGTGGCCGCGCATGCGCGCCGGACAAACGATTTTCACGTATTTCCATTTTGCCGCGAACGAACAATTGACGCGCGCGCATCTGGCTTCGGGTGCGACCTGCATTGCTTACGAAACGGTGCAATTGCCCACGGGCGAGCTGCCATTGCTGACACCGATGTCGGAGGTGGCCGGACGTATGTCTGTGCAAGAGGGGGCGAAATATTTAGAAAAGCTCTATGGTGGGCGCGGCGTGTTGCTCGGCGGTGTGCCCGGTGTGCCGCCCGCGCATGTGGTCATCCTCGGCGGTGGTGTGGTGGGCTTACATGCCGCGAAGATCGCGGCGGGAATGGGCGCCAGCGTCACTGTCCTCGATGTGTCGCTGGAACGGCTGCGTTATCTCAGTGAAGTGATGCCCGCCAATGTGCAAATGATATTTTCAAATCGTCAGGTGGTGCTCAAGCAGATCGCCACCGCCGACCTCGTTATCGGCGGGGTGCTTGTCGCGGGCGCGGTCGCGCCCAAACTAATTCGCCGCGAAGACCTCAAAACGATGCGCCAAGGCGCGGTGATCGTGGATGTGGCGGTAGACCAAGGCGGCTGTGTGGAGACGACGCGCGCCACCACGCACGAAAGTCCAATCTACATTGTCGAGGGAATAGTTCACTATGCGGTCGCCAATATGCCGGGCGGCGTGCCGCGCACCTCGACGCTGGCGCTTACCAATGCGACTTTGCCTTACGTGCTGCAATTGGCGAACAAGGGCTGGCGGCAGGCGCTCAAAGACAATGGGGAGTTGCTGCAAGGTTTGAACATCGCCGATGGCAAGATCACCCACCGTGCTGTGGCTGAGGCGTTCGCCATGCGCAGCTTTCCTGTTGGAGATATGCTTTGACTTCGGATAGCCTTCGAGCCGGTTTTGCTAAAAGCTAAGTTTCGAGGTGTTGCCTTCTGTTACCGCACGCAAGTGCTAACAATCTCAATGCGAGACTTGGCTGGTAGATGTTTCCACCATCACAGCATCGTCCGATAGTCCTTGCCCGGCACAGTGAATATCAGTTCTTGCCAAGTGACTTCCAGCGGCAATTTTTCAGGGTAAATGCGCAGCAATAATTCATTCATATGCGCTTGTCAAAACTCATCCTGCGTGAGCGATGTTGCTTCGGTGAGGCCATCTGAGTATTGGTAAAAGCGCAGGGAGGGGCTTGCTTCAAATAGCGCGTGCGGCTCGATATCATCGAACGATTCGGGCATGCCCAGCGGCAAGCCAGTGGACTTTACGTTGACCATGTCGTGTACATCATCCAAAGAAATCACCGGCCAGCACATGTTGTGCGCCATCTGGCCTATAGGCCGACAGGATGATGCCGCTACAGATACTCTCCAGCGATTTTTGGATATCGTTCATCGAATGAACCGGACGAGCGCATGCGCGTGACAATATCCTCAAGCAATTCTTTCCATCATTCAAAATCAGACTTTTGCTTCCAGCTCATAGCGTGCTTGGCGCAAGGCAAGATGGGTGCTCACCCCTTTACAATGGCGGGAACAACGGGCTTTGTCAGATGGTCCACTGCGCCCAAAAACAGTCCTCGCACCTCATCCTCTGTATCCGCCTTGACGGTCACGAAAATGGCAGGAATGTTCCGGGTGCGGGGATTGGATTTTAACTGACGGCAAACTTCGTGGCCGTCCATCCCGGGCATCATCACATCGAGCAGGATCAAATCAGGCTTGGGCTCAACCAACGCCAGACGCAGCGCAAGTTCGCCGTTGATTGCGGGGCGCAAGATATATTCTTCCTGCTTCAGCCCACTGATTACATCGATATTTTCCGGCGCGTCGTCCACGACTGGGATGTTCAAAAGCGTTGTTCGTTGCTACTGTTTATCATTCTCAGCTGGTTTTATTACATCCACCGCTTCACCGTATTCAATGGCGACGCGCCGTATATCCGCCTCCAAACTGAAAAACAATTTTACCAGCTCGGGATCGAAGTGCTGTCCTGCCTCGCGGGAAATCAGCTCCAGTGCCTTTTCTACCGGCCACGCGGTTTTATAGGGGCGCACGCAAGTCAATGCATCGAACACGTCGACAATGGCAACAATGCGTCCAAGCAAAGGAATGTCGCTCCCGCTTAATCCGTTTGGATAACCTTTGCCGTTCCATTTTTCGTGGTGCGTCAGTGCGATCTCTCTGGCCATTTGCAATATCTCGGCATCCTGCTCGCCGATGATCTTAGCGCCGATTGTAGAATGGCTCTTCATTACGTCGAATTCATCTTCTGTCAGCTTGCCAGGTTTGAGCAGGATGTGGTCAGGGATGCCGATTTTTCCGATGTCGTGCATCATCGAAGCGTACATCAACAACTCCACATGCGACTCCAATAACCCGGCTGCACGCCCCAGCAGTTTGCTGTAATTGCCCACCCTCAGCACATGGAGGCCCGTCTCGTTATCGCGATAATCGGCCGCCCGTCCCAGCTGCTGGATCATGGCGAGATAGGTCTTCTCAAGTTTCTGATTGCTTCGCTCCAACTCACTGGTGCGCTCGACCACCAGTTCCTGCAAGTAATAACGCTGGTCTGCCAGCGCAAGATGAGCGCGTACTCTGGCTCGCACAATGGGAGGGCTGACGGGCTTGCTTATGTAGTCGGCGGCTCCCAGTTCGAACCCTTTCGCCTCGTCCGCCACTTTGTTGCGTGCCGTTATGAAAATAACCGGAATATGTCGCGTGGCTTGGTTCTCTTTGAGCTGGCGGCAAACCTCATACCCGTCCATCACCGGCATCATCACATCAAGCAGTATCAGATCGGGGGGCTGCATCGCGACGATCTTTAGGGCCATTTGACCGCTGGTGGCAACCTTAACGATATAGTCCTCGCTCAATATTCCGTGCAAAACGTCGATATTCTCGGGTGTGTCGTCTACTACAAGCAGCGAGCTTTTTTCATCTAATTTCATGTATTTTCCTTTTGGATATTTTTTATGTCTACCAGTGCGTTTTCGTAATCGTAGGTGCTGATATGTCGGTCTAATTGCGCAAAGCGCGACCAGTCAGGCGAGCCTTTAATTCGCAGGCGAATTTTATCCATCGTCTCGTTTGATTTAGAATCGAAGGTCTGTAATTGGCTGTCTAACTGCCCCAACAGGCTGGCGATTTCGGCCGCATCCAATACTGGAGATGCCGTTGCAGGTTGTGCATTTCTGTGGTTTTCCAGTACATGGTCGATGGCTGCGAATAAGCGGTTCAGCTCATCGTCCAAGGGAGGAAGCAGTAGCTTGATGTCCGCTGCTTTCTGTTCTTCACGAACCGCCGCTTCAATTTTATCCGCCTGCTGTTGGATGTGCTCAGCTCCCAGTGTACCAGCTACGCCTTTTAACGTATGTGCCAGGCGTTCGGTTTTTTCTTTATCATCCGTACTTAGGGATTCGAGCAACTCAGTCACGACCTTAGCCTGGTTGCCGCGAAATTTCTCCAGCACGGTGTAATAGGTCGTCAGGCTACCGCCTATACGCCGTACGCCATCCGCCACTTTCACTCCGTCTAATTCAGGCAGCGACTCCGGCTCGGCTAGCCGGCATATATTTACCCCGGGAACACTTGCGGGATGGGCAGGTTCTATCCATTTTGCCAGGGTCAGGAGCATCTTGTCCAAATCGATCGGCTTGGAAATGTAATCGTTCATCCCGGCCGCCAGACATTTCTCTTGGTCAGTCAACATGGCATTAGCCGTCATGGCAATGATCGGCAATGTCTGGAAGCGCTCCAGCTTGCGGATTTCAAGGGTGGCTGTGATGCCGTCCATCACCGGCATTTGCATGTCCATCAAGACACCGTCAAACTCTTCTTGCCGGATTAGGGCAAGAGCCGCTTCGCCGTTTTCTGCCACCATGACACTGATGCCAATCCGCTCCAGTAACTCTCTAGCCACTTGCTGATTCACTTCATTGTCTTCCACCAGCAACAGATGTGCCCCGTTCACTTTGGCGACTAGCTGGTGGTCGAAGGATGAATGCAGGCGATTTACTTCGCCCCCATTGTTAGCGACAAAAAGACCCATGACGACATTGAACAATTCGCTCTGCTGGAACGGCTTGGGAGTAATTCCATCTACCAGATTGTCATCCAGATGACGGCGCATTTCGCTTTGACCGAAGGAGGAGATCAGCAGCAATTTCGGCATCTTGCGCAAGTGGCTCATCGCCCGGATTTCGCGCGCCGCATCGATGCCGTCTAGCACGGGCATTCTCCAATCAAGAATGACTAAGTCGTAGGGGTGGGTTGCTCTTTTCACCGCATCCACGGCATCTGCTCCGTTGCCGGCCACATCCACTTTGAAAGTAAACGATTCAAGATAGCTGCGCAATATGTCAAGAGAGCTGGCATTGTCATCCACTGCCAGCACATGCAGGCCGCGCAGGTCTGGTGCAGGTAAAAAAGCTCTCTCTATTGTGGAGACAGGCTTACGGAAGTGCGCGGTGAATATAAATTGCGAGCCTTTTCCCGGCTCGCTTTCCACCCAGATTTTGCCGCCCATCATTTCCACCAGTTTTTTGCTGATGGCTAGACCAAGACCCGTGCCGCCAAACCTGCGGGTGACAGATGCGTCGGCTTGACTGAAAGCCTGAAACATTTTCCCGATCTGCTCGGTTGTCATGCCGATGCCAGTGTCTCTAACGGTAAAGCGCAGTTCGGCTTCAGTGGCGTTTTCAGCCGCCACTTCGATTTTCACCTGGATTTCGCCGCGTTCGGTAAACTTGATCGCATTGCCGACAAGGTTGATCAGCACCTGCCCCAGACGCAGTGCGTCGCCAATAAGGTGCGGCGGCACGTCTAACGCGGTTTCGATGAGAAATTCGAGGTGTTTTTCTTCGGCGCGTACCGCTGTGATGGTGGCCAGATTGCCGATCACGTTTTCCAGTTCGAATTGAATATTGTCTATTTCAAGTTTGCCAGCGTCGATCTTGGAGAAATCCAGAATATCGTTGAGTATGCCCAGCAATGATTTGGCTGATTCGTGAACTTTGCTCAGATAATCTATTTGTTTGCGATCCAACTCGGTTTGCAGACACAGATAGCTCAGCCCGATGATCGCATTCATCGGGGTGCGAATCTCATGTGACATGTTTGCCAGAAAATCGCCTTTGGCACGGCTCGCTTCTTCTGCGGCCCCCTTGGCCTCCTGTAGTTTTTGCTCTGTCAGCTTGCGCTCGCTGATGTTCTTGAAATAACCAAAATGGCAACTCCTGCCTTTGTAAATCACATAATTAAGCGACATCTCAACTGGCACCAATTCCCCTTTTTTGGTGCGATGCACGGTCTCGATAACCAAATTTCGAATTTTTTTAACCTCTTCTACATGCTCGCGCAGACGATCATGGGTGAAATTCGGATTCCAGTCGGGAATGTGCCAAGTCAGTATTTCCTCGCGAGACACCCCGAAATGCCGGATCGCTGCTTCGTTGACATAGGCCATGCGACAGTTATCGTCGTCATCAATCAGGAAGATGGGATCCCCGCTCTTTTCGATCATCAGCTGGTAAAGTTCGAGGTCAGCCTCGGCCTTTTTGCGTTCGGTGATGTTTTCATAGGTGCCCAGTAAGCCGACCACCCGATGCTCGGCATCGATCAGA
Organism: Gallionellaceae bacterium; assembly: GCA_009773615.1. GTDB lineage: Bacteria > Pseudomonadota > Gammaproteobacteria > Burkholderiales > Gallionellaceae > PALSA-1006. The sequence continues at coordinate 18,682 of WSYA01000030.1, read as the reverse complement.
GGCACCGTGCTCGTTCTCAACCATATCTTCTCGCCATTGGGCGTTGTCTGCTCTTCCTCGTAATTCAGTTTGGGCAGGCCGCTCATGAGGATGCGCTTGTCGTCCTGCTGGTACTGGTTGGCCTGTTCGTTCCAGCCCATGGCGAAATCATCTTTCCCGACGATATCACGCGGCGAGGCAAAGCCAGCATCTTCGGCAAATGACTGATTGCATCCCAAGTAATTTAGTTTTAAATCCTTCCAGAAAACCCGCACCGGAATATTGTCGATCACGGTGCGCAGCATTTGCTGCGTATCCCGGATTTGCAGCTCCACGCGCTTTTGTTCCAATGCCTGCTGCTCCAGTTGCGAAGTGCGCTCAGTCACTTTTTGTTCGAGAGATTCATTGGCGCGGAGCAGTTCACTACGCTGATTTTTAAGCATGGATAGCATGTTTTGCAGAGATATGGAGAGCATGGCCCGCTCATCTTTGCCTTTTGCCACGATGATATCCAAATCAAAATTGCCGGAACTAATTTTGTCGGCTACGTCTACGATTTCACGAATTGGTCGTGTCAGATGCCCCACCCAAAACCATGCTATCAAGCCGAACAGCAATGCCCCGAACATGCCGGCCAATATTGTGAGTTGCTCCAACTGCTCGGCTGCGGCAAACGATAGGGATGCTTTTTGCCGCACCACGATTTGCCAGCCCAAGCCGGGGTAGTCGGCGTAACCCTTGCTTTTAGCGAAACCGTAAAGATATTCCTCACCGCCATCGCGGTGCAAAAAGTGAGCAATTCCATTGTTTAGATTTGGAATCAAGGTCGGCAACTCGGTTACATTTTTTCCTGTTAGCAAATCAGGCGGCCCCAAAACAAGCTTTCCATTTTTATTGAATACCAGCACATCGATATCGCCCATCTCGCCAACAACCGGCTGCAACAAATGATCGCGTACTTCGGCGGCCCACTCCCAGCTCATGTGCGCGACCAGAATGCCTTTGAATTGTTGATCGTGTAAGTCATATACGGGATGAGAGACATCGACAAAATGCAACGGCAGAGGATCAAATTTCGGGGCAGGCAGGTGTTTGGCCAATAACGTTGCCTCGTGAATATCACCCGCGTAGGCACCTTTGCTGCCTTGAATAAAATATTCCATCTTGGAAACATCCGCGCCTTTCAGTGATCCGCTGGATTCCGCCAGAATGACACCGTATTTGTCGGTCATCCCTATCCATGAAAATGCGCGGTTCTTGTTGATGATGTCATTCATCAAGTCACGTTTCTGCTCAATGCTGAAATGAGGATCTCGAATCTGAATCAGGTTAGAAAAAAATTTGATATCCGTGCTTCGACTGAACATATCCTTGTCTAACTCCCTCACCATGCTCTGGGCGATTTGGGAGAAAAGTACCCCCTTGTTATTTTTTGCATGTTCCGAGAGTTTTTCTCCAAGAAAAATGCTTCCTCCGGAAAACATCATCAATGCAATGAGCCAGATGCTTATGCTCAGCTTTGCTTGCAAGCTGTTAGCAGGATTGAACTTGGAAATAAATTTTCTATATGACATAAAATGAGTCCTAAATTATTCGGATCCGTCTTTACAGTTTCTAATTTGATGCGACTTCGTCGCTGTTTTGTTGGTCCGCACGCGCATTATTTGCATTGCGGCCTTTCATTAAAGACTCCTAAATCGTGAGCTTAAGGCCGTCTACAAAAGCTATCTGGATAATCCGAAGACCGGTAACATCATCGTCAATCTTGCGGGTGTCGAATACTTGGATAGTTCGGCTCTGGGCATGTTGCTCGCGCTATGCGAACATGCTCAAGCAGCGAACAGGAACTTGACCTTATCCAAGCGAAGCCCTATCGCAGATAGGCATATTCGACCTTGCGAGCTTCCATAAAATGTTGGTTACTAACTATTCATACACGCAGACTTCCATTACTCAAATCGGATCAGCATCGGCGATGGCAACTTGGTTGCGGCCGCCGTGCTTGGCTTTATACAGCGCCTTGTCCGCCGCATCGCCCAGCTTGGTAGGATCGCTTAAGTCAGCCACATCGGCGATGCCACAACTGAATGTGGTTGAGAATTTCGTGCCATCCGCCATGTGACGCAAACGCGAAAAATCTTCGCGAATTTTATCCAGCACTTTGGCCGCAGTCGCACTGTCGGTGTCGGCCAGAATGACGGCGAACTCCTCGCCGCCATAACGCCCGACCGCATCGATCTCGCGCAGGCGCTGTTTGAGCAGGCGCGACAAGCTCTTGATTACCCGGTCTCCGGCGGGGTGGCCGTAGGTGTCGTTGACCGTTTTGAAAAAATCGATATCGACCATCGCAAAGCAGCAATGTGTGCCTTGGCGCTTGGCGCGCGCCACTTCCCGATTCAACTGATCTTTGATCGCGGTGTGATTGAGCAGGCCGGTGAGACTGTCGCGCACCATGAACGAGCGCAACATCAGGGAGCGGCGGATGCGGCTGGTTACGGAGGCTACCAGATGTTGCGGCTGGATCGGCTTGGTGAGGAAGTCGTCCCCGCCCAAGTCTATCGCCGCCAGCTGTTTGTCGATATCTTTTTCGGCGGAAAGAAAAACGATGGGGATGCTGACGAAGGCGTCGAGTTGGCGGATCACCTTGGCCAGTTCCATGCCGTTGCAGCCCGGCATGTACATGTCGATCAGGATCAGATCCGGCTCGAATTCAAGCAATGGTTTCATCGCCGCCAGTGGATCGTTGATCGAAATCGTGGTCATTCCGGCTTGCTCAAGCACCGCCGCGTAATAAGCGGTGAGCGAGGGGGAATCGTCAACGATCAACACCCGGTATGAAACGGATGGCTGATTCGAAGTCAACGCGTCGAGCCTGTCGATCAGGCTGCTTAAATTTAACTGTTTGTTGAAATAAGCCATACCGCCGGCGCGCACCGCTTCCAGTCTTGCATCGAGTTCGTCATGCGAAGACAGGAAGATGACCGGCAGCGGCACGTCGCGCTTCTGTTGCACTTCTTGCATAACATGCACGCCGCCCCAGCTGTCTTCCGGAAAAGAAATATCCATCAACACCACGGCAGCATCGTTTTTTTGCAAGGCGGTCTTGAAGTCGGCCAGCGTGTTGAACACGCTGACATCGTAGTCAAAGTAACTGAGCTGGTTTTTCAGGTTTTCCGCAAATGACACATCGTCTTCCACGATATAAATTCTGCGAATACTGTCCTCGCTTTGGTTGCGCGGGGCGACGGCGACCCGCCCGCCCATATCGCCTGACGACGCGTCGGCACTGATTGCCACTTGGCGCAGTTCGCTTATCAGGCTCTCAATGTGGTTGCGCTGTTTTTCGTTCAGCGCGATTTTGGCCTGCACAAACAGTTTTAGATCATTCTCCAGATTGCGCGCCACATCGCTCAGCGCGGAAAATCCGAAGGTCTTGCCCGATCCGGTGAGGCTGTGCACCATACGGTGCAATTTTTGAAATTCCTCCTCGTCCCATGACTCGCGCGGTAATTTATTCCATACCTGTTCCAGTTGAGAAAATTTCTCCGGCAACTGCGCGGCATAGGCATCGCTCAACACCTTCATCTTGGCCGCCAACTCGCTCATGTCAGCCATGACAACGCTCCCAAATTGCTTGTACCTGGGTCGACAATGTCATCGGGTCGAAAGGTTTTGGAATCACATCCACCGCCCCGATCGCCTTATAACCGGCCACTTCGCTGGGCTGCACCTTGGCAGTCATAAATATGGCAGGAGTAGAGGTGAAGGATGCCAGCTTGCGCAGCTCGCCCAGCGTGGTGGGGCCGTCCATGCCCGGCATCATCACATCTAGCAACATCAACTGCGGTTGGAAAGCGCCGATCTTCTCCAGAGCTTCTTTTCCGGAGCTGCATATTTCCAGCGTGAATCCGCCCAGCGTTTCCAGCGCGAGCCGGGCAACCATTTGAATATCAGGTTCGTCTTCAACATACAAGATGCGCGTTAATTTTTCAGTCATTACGATGTTCCCCCTTAAAGCAATTTTCGATTCTATCTAACACGCTCGCCGCATTGAACGGCTTGACCACAAAGCCGGAGGCACCTTTTTCGATCGCCTCTGCGACCCTGCCCATCGTCGCATCGGCACTCACCATCATTATCTTGCAAACCAGATTTGTCTTGCGAATCTCTTCCAGCGCTTGCAGGCCATCCATCTTTGGCATGTTGATATCCAGCAGCACCAGATCGGGTTTCAGCTTTGTGCACTGTGCGATGGCGCTTTCACCATTGGCAGCCTCGCCCAGTACCAAGTAGTTCTCGCTGTGCAGAATCAGTTTCAGCACCTCGCGCATCATGCTGTCGTCGTCTACCACCAGCACTGTTCTAGGTTTTTGCATGCTATTCGTCGCCGATCAAACGCTTGATCGTTGCCAGTAACTGCGTATTGTCGGTGCGCGACTTCACCAGAGCGGATTTAATTTTTGGCAAGTCTTCATGAATTACTTCACTCGCCGAGAACACCATCACCGGAATGGCTGGCGTGGCACTGTTCAATTCAGGCAGCAAATCTAGGCCCGATCCGTCCGGTAGCGACATATCGAGAATCGCCAAGTCGTAATGCTTAGCCTTCAGCATGCGCCGTGCCGCCTCCAGAGTGGGGGCATTATCAATATCCGCCGACTTGCCCACGATTGCAGTCACCACATGCGCAATATCCGGGTCGTCTTCGACATGCAGAACTTGAGAGCGCGCATCGGAAACTTGCCCCACCGCCTGCTTGAGCGCTTCCACCAATTTAATCTGGTCAATCGGCTTGCCGATCCAGTCAATCACACTAAAAGCATCGCCGTTTAATTCTTTGCGCCCCTCGCTTGCATTGGCCGACACCACTACTATCGGCAAAGAGGCAGTTGCTTTGACTGCGCGCAGTTCGCGGATAAGGGAGAGGCCATCCTGATTGGGCATGGATAAATCAAGCGTCATGGCCGCATAATTTCTTTGCGCCAGTAATTGCTTGGCCTGTGCAGCATCGTAGGCAATATCCGCCGCGAACCCGGCCTGCTCCAACATCAGGCGCAGCAAGGCGGCGATGTCGTGATCGTCCTCGCAAATCAGCACCCGTTTTCGCCCTGTTGTTCCGGATAAAACAGGGGTAACAATCCCGGCTTCCTGCCAGACTGGAAATTCGACAAAGAAAGCGGTCAACACATTCGGTTGTGAAGTAAAGCCGATGCTGCCGCCCATTTGCTCGATGATCGCTCTGGTGATGCTCAATCCCAAACCTGTGCCACCTTTCTTCTTGGTGTCGGAAGCATCGGCTTGGGCGAATTTCTGGAACATCTGCCCTTTGAATTCATCCGGTATGCCGGAGCCATTGTCCTTCACCGCCACGCGAATACGCTGGCCGATGCGCTCGACTGCAATCAATACCTTGCCGCCGGAGGGAGAAAACTTGGCGGCATTCGACAGCAGGTTGGCGAACACCTGCATCAGACGGTTCGCATCCGCATCTATCATCGCATCCGCATCTATCATCGCATCGGGTAAGGTGCTCTCCAGCTCGTAGCTTACTTTGAACTGTTCGCCATAGGCGCGATTGCCATCCATTGCCTGTTCCACTAGCGGCATGAGCTTGATTGGCTGCATGTCGAATTCCATCTTGCCCGCCTCGATCTTTTCCATATCGAGGATGTCGTTGACCAGCAAAATCAGGCGTTCGCTGTTCTTGTGCGCGATCTCGACCAGCGGTTTTACGGCGGGCGGCAATTCGCCCACCACGCCGCCGACGATCAGCGCGAGTGAACCGCGAATCGAAGTCAGCGGCGTACGCAACTCGTGACTCACCGTGGAAATAAACTCGCTCTTCATGCGCTCGATTTTCACGCGTTCGGTGATGTCGCGCACGATGCCGGTGAACATGCGTTTAGCACCCAGCTGCATTTCAGAAACGGCCAAATCCATCGGGAAGGTCGAGCCGTCCTTGCGTCGTCCGACTACCTGGCGGCCTATGCCGATGATTTTTTTATGGGCGGTGGAAACGTAGTTGTGCAGATAGCCGTCGTGTTCGCCGTGATAAGGCTCTGGCATCAGCATCTTGACGTTGTTGCCAATTACTTCTGCGGTTGAGTAACCGAATATTTTTTCGGCTGCTTTGTTGAATGAGCCTATATTTCCGCGCTCGTCGATGGTGATGATGCCGTCCAGCACGTTGTTCAGGATGGCCGACAAGCGCGCTTCGTCATCGCGCTGTGTCTGAATCGCAAGATTGCGTTCAGTGATATCGTGAGCAATCTTTGATGCTCCGATGATGACCCCGGCAGCATCCCTGATGGGAGATATAGTGACCGAAATTGGAAATATTTCCCCGTTTTTTCTTCTGCGGAAAGTTTCAAAATGTTCGATATGTTCACCGTGCCGGATCTTGTCGAGAATCTGCGGCTCTTCACTTGAGCGCTCTGCAGGGATGAGGCGTGCCATAGGCTGGCCGAGCATCTCTTGTTCGGAATAACCAAACATCTTCTCGGCGGCGGAGTTCCAGCTAGTTACAATTCCATCCAATGTTTTGCTCATAATTGCATCGGAGGAAGACTCGATGATGGCTGAAAATTGCGCTTGAATCCGTTCTTCTTTTTTGCGGGCAGAGATATCGCGGATTATGCCGGTGAACATACGCTTGTCCGCTAAGCGCATTTCGGAAACGGCCAAATCCATTGGAAAGGTTGATCCATCCTTGCGACGCCCCGCCACCTCACGCCCGATCCCTATAATTTTCTTTTTTCCAGTGCTAACAAAATTATGCAGATAACCATCATGTTCGCTGTAATACGGCTCCGGCATTAACATCTTGATGTTATTGCCGATCACTTCCTCTGCGTTAAAGCCAAAAATATGTTCGGCTGACTTGTTGAACGATGCGACATTCCCGCGCTCATCGATGGTGATGATGCCGTCCAGCACATTGTCGAGAATCGCGCTTAAGCGGTTCTCGCTGCTTTGTAGCGCTTTTGTTATATTGGTTCTTTCAAAGGAATTGAGTTCGCCCTCTACCAGCAAGGCCAAATCCCGCAGACTGTCGCGTTCGGTCTGGGTTAGGTGGTGAGGTTTGCTATCGATCACGCACAGCGTACCTATACGACAACCATCGCCCGCTCTGAGCGGCTGCCCGGCATAGAAGCGGATATGCGGCGCACCGGTTACCAGCGGGTTATCGGCAAAGCGTGGGTCGAGTAATGCATCGGGTATTTCGAAAAGCTGATCATCGAGGATGGCGTGGCCGCAGAACGAGATGCTGCGCGGGGTTTCACTCGCATCCAGCCCCAGACAGGATTTGAACCATTGACGATTGCTATCGACCAGCGAAACCAAAGCAATCGGTACGTCGAGGAGGTGCTGAGCGAGTCGCGTCAAACGGTCGAAACGTTCTTCAGCGGGCGTGTCTAAAATATTCAGGCCGCGCAATGCAGCGAGGCGGTTTGCTTCATCAGGTGGAACGGCTGGCTCTAACAATTGGTTCTCCTTTGGCGTCAAACTCTGCCTGTAAACCTACTACTAAGCGGCGGGATATTAATGGCGACTCGTCTTGTTGAACGCTAAGAGCGATAACCGGTGTATGAATCGAGACGAATCCTAAATCTGATCCTGTTACGAAATTTACTCGTCCTCCAATGTGGCCGTGGCACGCACCACCTCTTCCAGCGAGGTCAACCCGCGTAGCGCTTTCTTGAAGCCGTCATAGCGCATATTGTGGAAACCCTGTTGCACCGCGATGCTCATGATCTCGTCGTAGTCGCGCTCCCGCAGAATCGCTTCGCGTATTTGCGGTGTCACCCGGAGAAACTCATGTATGCCCACTTGTCCAGTGTAGCCAGTTTTGCCGCAATGCTCGCATCCGGTGCTCTTGTATAGGGGCGGCATCGCTGTGCCTTCCTTCCAGTGAAAATACTGGCGCAATTCGTCAGGGTCAGGCCGATATTCGGTCTTGCAGTATTCGCATAGCCTGCGCACGAGACGCTGCCCCAATACGCCAATGATGGCGGGGGCGACGATGAAGCGTTCCACGCCCATTTCCAGCAGGCGCGTGGTAGCCTGAATCGCATCGTTGGTGTGCAGCGTGGTTAGCACCAGATGACTGGTCAGCGCTGCCTGTGCCGCGATGCGCGCAGTCTCGGTGTCGCGGATTTCGCCCACCAGAATGATCCGGGTCTTGGCGCAACACGGAGCGCAACACTTCCTGAAATCCGCGTCCGACTTTATCGTTGACCATCACTTGGTTCAGGCTATGTACATCGTATTCGACCGGGTCTTCGATGGTGACGATGTTGATATCCCGGCTGTTGATGCAGTTCAGTGCCGCATACAGCGTGGTGCTTTTGCCGGAACCGGTCGGCCCGGTTACGAATAGGATGCCTTGCGGATGTTTCAGTGTGTTTTTGAACGGGCGCAAGATTTCGGGCGAAAAGTCCAGCTTATCCAGATTCAGGATGGAACTGGCGTACAGCGAACCCAGTATGCGCATCACCATTTTTTCGCCGTACATCACCGGTAGAGAAGATATGCGCAGATCCAGCGTTTTCATCGGCAATTCGAAACTGAGTCTGCCATCCTGCGGTTTGCGCCGTTCGGTGATATCCATATCGGCGGATATTTTGTAGCGCGAAACCAGCGGCAGGCCCAGTTCCGCAGGCAGGAAAATCCGATCTATCAGTACGCCATCAATGCGGAAACATACAACCACTTCGTTTTTCTTCGGCTCGATGTGGATATCGGAGGCGCGCTCCTTCAGCGCGAGCAAAATGATCGAGTCGCTGAGATCGACCAGCGGCTTGGAGTCCAGCAGCTTCGCCAGCGCTGCCTCGCTCAATTGGCCGCTCTGGAATACCTTCATGTCGAAGCTGGTCGCCAGTTCGCCCACGTTCTGCGCAGATTGGTAATTGACCTTGATCGCGGAATCAATCTCGTCTCTGAAGCAGAACACCGGGCTGACTTCGCCCATCAATAAATTCTCCAGCACTGCAATCGTTTGCGTATCGTTGGGGTTGCTCATGCCAACTGTCACGGCCTTGCCCAGACGGTAAAGCGGTATCGCATGAAAGCGGGCAGCAATCTCGCCAGTCAACAGCGCGACTATGTCGTCCTGAAACAGTGTCTCGCTCAGGTTGACGTAGGTGCAGTCCATCTGGTTTGCCAGCAACTCGCCGGCTGTGTCGCGATCCAGATAGCTGTCCTGAATTACGAATTGCGCAAATTCGAGCGCATCGTTCTTGGATGCCCTAATCATGCCCGCAAGCGGTACGGGTGGTATTTGGGCGTTTTCCTGAAAGCTGGCGATCAACGATTCGGTAAGTTCCATGGCTAGAATTTCTTTCTGCGCGTGGCCAGCAATTTGCGGATGTCGTCCTGCGTGACGCGGGCTTTGTGCGTGGTTTCGAGGAATTTATTTTCTTGGGCAGCTTGTTGCACCAAGAATTCGAGGTCGAAACGGTGATCTGCATCGACACTGTCTTTGGTGACTGGGATGCCTCAGCTGTCAGGTTGATTCCGCAGCGACCGCAGTACGCATCCCCTGCGGCTGCAACGAAACCGCAGCGGCAAAGTAAGGGGTTGAGCGCTTCGCCGCAGCTGCCGCAAAATAGATAGCCCGTCGGATTTGTGTGTTTACAACTCATGAAGGTGCTCCCGCTGTGATCTCGGCCATGTAATCAGCCCATGTCTCGCTGATAGTTTTGTGTAACTCTTCAGCGGTGGTGTTCTTCAGGACATAGTTCCATGCGCCGCTGTCGATACATTCCTTTACTACGTAGAGCGCGTTGAGCGAAGTCAGCATCACCACCAGAGTGCGCGGGTTGATCGCCATGATCTGCTTCAGGACCTTGATGCCGCCGATCTTGGGCATATTGATATCGAGCATGACCATGTCTGGCTTGAACTGATTGTACAAACTCAGAGCTTGTTCACCGTCTCCCGCTTCACCCACCACCTCGGCACCGAGAGAGGTGACGATCAAATTGAGCAGACTGCGGATATGTTCTTCGTCGTCTGCGATCAGAATTCTGGCTTTGCGTTTTTCCATGTTCTCTTTCTATGAGCGCTTTTGCGAGCCGTCGGATATGTTTGAAGAATATTATAATTCGCGTTATCAGGCGACCTTTTTTACGCGCGGGTAATGTTATTAGCTGCGGTGTCCGGGAATTGTTCGCGGATATGCAAAACTTCCGGCATTGACTGGTGGAACAGGCTCGCCATATCGTCCAGCACCGACTTGACTCCAGCCAGCTGAATCCGCCGGGCAACTCAATATTGAGCAGAATGGCATCATATCTGTCCTTCATCGCCGCATCGTCTACGTCATTTCGCGGCAGCGCAACTGAAAATGTACTGCCTTCGCCAAGAGCGCTGGCCACCAATATTTTCGCTCTTTCAAATTTCTAGTGGAGAAGGTTTGGCAATTTTTCCTCTTCTAGGGTGAATCTTCCCCACCCCTAACCCCGCCCCAAGGCGGGCAAGTCCTCTCCGCCGGACGGGCTCGGGGTGCAGGCAGCACAAGGCCTTCCTGCCCCCAGCCCTTAAGCGTATTGATGATTTATGCCACGTAAAGGGTTCGCTTCGCCGGGCTGCGCCTGCCCTTGACCCTGCCTAATCACCATCTTTAATGGAGCGCTTACCCACTCGAAATTTGAAAGAGGCGCTTTTGCCGCTGGAGTTGAGATTTCGCAGTTTAATAATTTCATGGAAGGTTTGCGCTGGACGTGGCTGTAATGGATTCCCCAAAAATGGGGCTGCTCAGCGTCGAAGCGAGGAGGTAAGGCGACAGTCTGATGCGATGGATTTTGGTTCCCCCTTCGGTGCGACAAGGAGCTATCTGAAGAGGGCTGGCGAAGCGAGAGGGTCTAGGAGTAAAGGATTCAGTTGCGCGAAAAACGATAGCCGCTGCCGCGCACGGTTTGTACCAAGCTATCTAGGCCGGATGGCTCTAATGCTTGACGCAAACGGCGGATGTGTACATCCACGGTGCGCTCTTCCACGAACACATGATCGCCCCAAACCTGGTCGAGCAACTGCGAACGGCTATACACGCGTTCGACGTGGGTCATGAAGAAATGCAACAGGCGAAATTCGGTCGGCCCTAGGTCGATGTTCTGTCCGCTTGCATTCACGCGATGCGTGACGGGGGAAAGTTCCAGCCCTTCGACGCGCACAAGCTCGTCGCTCATCTGCGGTGCCCTGCGGCGCAACACGGCGCGGATACGCGCCATCAGTTCGCGCGGCGAAAAAGGCTTGGTGATGTAGTCGTCCGCGCCGGATTCGAGCCCGAGCACCTTGTCGCGCTCGTCGGTGCGTGCTGTGAGCATGATGATGGGGATGTTGTGAGTGCGCTGGTCGGCGCGCAGGCGTCTTGCCAGCTCCACGCCGGACATGCCGGGCAGCATCCAGTCCAGCAGAATCAGATCGGGTAGCGCGCGGTTGATCAAGGCCAATGCACTATCCGCATCGCTGGCCTGAAGGGCGCGATAGCCGCATTGGGTCACGTTGAATGCGAGCAATTCCTGAATCGCCGGCTCGTCTTCCACTACCAGAATGTTCGCTGTCATTTAATTTTCCAATAACCGTTTCATATTAGCTTGCGATGATATGGAAGAATTGTGACAAAAACATGACACTCATGTGGAGGAAGGATGCTGGCGGTGCGTTGCTCTGTATTTGTCCATTTTGTTGGGTAGTAGCGAGCCCAGCAGCATGCCAGACACGCTCATCAGCAAGCCGGCCAGTTGCGGTGGCCAGATTTTGCTCGGTTCAAACGCTTCCATCAGCAGCCAAGTGGCCAGTCCCAGCACGATGGAGAGCAACGCGCCCTGTGTGTTGGCGCGTTTCCAATACAGACCGAATGCCAGCGGCACGAACGCGGCGACGAGCGTGATCTTGTAGGCGTTTTCCACCATCTTGAATATGCTTGCCTCGGAATGCAGCGCGAACCACAAAACCAAGCCGCCGAATGTGACCACGATGATGCGCATGGTGCGCAGCATCTGCTGGTCGCTCATGTGTTCGAGCGCGAAGTGTTTGAGGATGTTCTCGGTGAACATCACCGAGGGCGCGAGCAGCGTGGCCGAGGCGGTGCTCATGATGGCGGACAGCAGCGCGCCGAAAAAGAATACCTGTGCCACCAGCGGAGTGTGGTGCAGGATCAGGTTGGGCAGCACCATCTGCGCATCGCTTTCTATCATATCGCCGAATACCTTGGGGTCGATCAGTGTCGCCGAGTAGGCAAGAAACATCGGCACAAAAGCGAAAGCGAAATACAACACGCCACCCGATACCGAGCCGCGCACCGCCGTCTTTTCATCCTTGGCCGAAGTCATGCGCTGGAACACGTCTTGTTGCGGAATAGAGCCGAGCATCATGGTGATGCCCGCGCCGATGAAAGGTATCCATGCCGCGTAGCCGCCTTGCGGAAAAAATTGGAGCTTGCCCGCCGCCTGCGCGTGATTCATCACATTGCCCACGCCGCCCGCATCGTCGCTGACCAGTACCGCGATTAATAACATGCCTGCCATGATGACGGTCATCTGCACGAAATCCAGTAGCGCCACCGACCACATGCCGCCGAACATGGTGTAGGACAGTACGATCACCGTGCCTATATACATTCCAGTCGATTGCTCGATAGTGCCGCCGCTGACCATGTTGAACACCAAGCCCAGCGCCGTCACCTGCGCCGACACCCAGCCGAGATAAGAGATCATGATGCAGATCGTCATAATCAACTCGACCTCGCGGCTGTAGCGCGCGCGGTAATAATCGCCGATGGTGAGCAGATTCATGCGATACAACAACGGCGCGAAAAACAGACCCGCGATGATCAGACACATGCTCGCGCCGAAGGGGTCGGCCACCACGCCGCTCAAGCCTTCTTTCACGAACGTGGCGGAGATGCCCAGCACCGTTTCCGCGCCGAACCATGTGGCGAATACGGTCGCGGTGACAATGGGTAAAGGTAGGTTGCGCCCGGCCACCACATAGTCGCGGGAATTGTGGACGCGCCGCGAGGCGTACAAGCCGACTCCCACCGAGAACAGCAGATAAAGAACCACGAACCAAATCAGCATGCCAGGGCCTTATCCGATTGAAAAAATGCTGCGGCAATTGTAAATCAAGTTGCGGGGATTGATGCAGTCAGACGCATTGCTTTATTTGGAAAACAATATTTCCAGACGTATGACGAACTGTGCCTCAGGTTGGTAGTTGTTTACTTCCAGATAATGCATTTGCGGGCTCAGTTCGAGGAATATCCAATCACGCCGCAAGCGTTGGCGGTAAAGCAGCAAAATTACATATTCCGACACATCTGTATGCGGTTGACTGTTTCCGATCGCACTGAATTGATACAGCAAAGAGTGGCGATCATCCAGTGTCTGGTAGAAAGAGAAATCCTGGCGCAGATCGAGATTTTGTTGCTCGTGCAGCCATGTGGCGCTGCTCGTGGCTCTAAACAGCAAGCGTTTGGTTATATTGTACTCCGCATCAAATTGCGTATTTTCGCCCGCGCCAATCGTGTTGTACCAGAACACCGATTCCGCCAAGCTCAGTTGTGCCGCGCCCATCGGTTTTATGAAGCTGGTTCTGGCACGCACAAACGGGTCCAGCCCAGTATGGTTTAGCTTCATAACATCGTTGGCGCCGACCAGCTTCAAGCCGGCATCGGCGCTCAAGTGCCAAGGGCTGTCGCCCGTGTTTTCAAGGCGCAAAGCGACCCCGTAACTATCCGGTGTGGCAACCTCTTTGAATAAGGGCGTTTTATCTTGTGATGTTGTCACGCCCGCCCCCGTACCCGGCAAATTTTTGTCCGGGTTGGTTTCTAGCAACAGGTGAAGACTTTGCTGCCAGGAATGGAGGCGGTTCTGCAAACCCGGCAAATGCAGCTTGGCCCTGAAGGCGGGCACGATTTTTTTGCTGCCAGCGTCCTGTACTACACGGGTAAGATCGAACTGGAGCACGCTTTTATTGCTTTCCTGATAATTGCGGTCGCTTCCGAAAAAAGCATCTACATTGTTGGCTAAATTAACGAATTTTTCTGACACATATTCGCGCGGGACATCGAGGATGGGGTCGATAAAACTGGGGGATTCAGACACCTCGGCCAGCGGCGCTTCGGGATACAACGTCACAACAGGGGATGTTGCGGCAGGAGCTGTCCCCGTTGACGGTGTTGTAGCAGAAGGCGACTTTGCCGGTGGCTCTTCGGCAAGCGCTGCCAACGGAAAGAACAGCGCAAACCCCAACACGATAATTTGCGGGAGGTCGGGAATGCGGCGATCATATTTTCGTTGGAGGGAGGCCATCTGGGGCGAATATTGCAGAATATGCCGCAATGTTGCAAATTGAACCCGTCGCGATAATACAAAAGGCTCCCGCAGGAGCCTTTTGATCGCTGCTACAACTTGCGCTCGGCTTACAACTCTTTGGCGTGTGATGCCAGATACTTCGCCACACCTTCCGTGGACGCACTCATACCGGCTTTGCCCTTGTTCCAGCCCGCCGGACAAACCTCGCCGTGCTCTTCGGTGAATTGCAGCGCGTCGATCATGCGCAGCATTTCGTCGATGTTGCGTCCCAGCGGCAGATCGTTCACTACTTGATGGCGCACCACGCCGGCGCGGTCGACCAGGAACGAGCCGCGATAGGCAACGCCGCCGTCGGACTCTACATCGTAGGCCTTGCAGATTTCATGCTTCACGTCCGCAACCAGTGTATAGCCCACGTTGCCGATACCGCCTTTTTCGATGGGTGTGTTCTTCCAGGCCAGATGGCTGAATTGCGAGTCGATGGAAACGCCCAGCACTTCGACGTTGCGCTTCTTGAATTCGTCCAGACGATGGTTGAACGCGATCAGTTCGGACGGGCACACGAAAGTGAAATCCAGAGGATAGAAAAACACCACGGCATATTTACCCTTGGTGACTTTCGAGAAAGTGATGTCGGTGATTTCGTTGCTGCCTAATACTGCGGTTGCGGTGAAGTCCGGTGCTGCTTTGCCTACTAGAACTGCCATGGTGATCTCCTTGAGGTGAGGGTGGATATTTGGTTGACTGAATTACTGGGGATTGAATTTAGCGGGATGAAGTTAGGCTGTCAACTCAATTCCCTGAATTTTCTCTCTCTCCGCATCGTGCCATTCGAACTGGATGCGGTGCAGCTGCGCATATACGCCGTTTTTATCCAGCAATTCGCGGTGTGTGCCCGTCTCGACGATTTGGCCTTTTTGCAGCACCACGATGCGGTCGGCTTTTTCAATCGTGGACAGGCGATGCGCGATCACCAAAGTGGTGCGGCCCTGCATCAGGGTTTCCAGCGCTGCCTGCACATGGCGCTCGGACTCGCTATCCAGAGCGGAAGTCGCTTCATCCAGAATCAGCACGGGTGCGTTTTTTAGGATGGCGCGCGCGATGGCCAAGCGCTGGCGCTGTCCCCCCGACAAACGCACGCCTTTTTCTCCTACCAGCGTGTTCAGGCCTTGCGGCAATTCGCGGATGAACTCCATCGCGTGAGCGGCTTGGGCGGCGGCAATGATCTCGGCTTCCGGCACTTCGCGCATTTGTCCGTAAGCGATGTTGGCCGCGATGGTGTCGTTAAACAGCACTACCTCCTGGCTCACCAGCGCGATATTAGCGCGCAGACTCTCCAGAGTCAGGCCGGACAAATCGTGCCCGTCCAGAGTGATGCTTCCGCTGCTCGGCAGATAAAAGCGCGGCACGAGATTGGCCATCGTGCTTTTGCCGCTGCCGGATGCGCCGACGAGCGCAACAGACTGACCGGCCGGAATGTCGAGACAGATATCGTGCAAGGCGAGGCGCTCATCGTCCTGATAGGAAAGATTCACATGCTTGAAAGCGAGATTGCCGTTGGCGCGCGCGATGGTGGTCGTGCCGGTATCCATTTCGCTCGGCGTATCGATCAATTCAAAAATACTTTCTGCGGCGGCCAGTCCGCGCTGCATAAATTCGTTCACGCTGGCCAGTCTTTTCAACGGAGCCGTGAGCATCAGCATGGCGGCGACGAAGGACAGGAATCCGCCCACAGTGGAGGTGTCGCTTTGCGCCTGTCCGATGGCCAGAAAGATGACAAGCGACAAGGCCATTGCCGCCACCATCTGCACGATAGGCACGTTGGCCAGTGCAGCAGTAGCCTGCTTCATCAAATGGCGGCGCACCCAGTTGATCTCTTCGTGGAAGCGTTCCTGCTCGTAGCGTTGTCCGCCGAACAGCTTGACCACCTTGTGCGCGGTGACGCTCTCCTCTATCACCTGCGTGATGCTGCCCATCGCAAGCTGCGTATCGCGGCTGGAATTGCGCAGGCGGCGGTTGATGGTGTGAATGACGAGTCCCACAACCGGGGCAACGATCAGGGAAAGCAGCGTCAATTTCCAATCCAGATAAAACAACCAACCCAGCAATCCCACGATGATGATGGAGTCGCGGACGGTGATCGTCACCACGGTGGTGGCCGCTGCGGACACATTGGTTACATCATAGGTCAGCTTCGAGATCATGGTTCCCGTAGCGTGGTCATCGTAATAGCGCGTGGGCAAGGACAATAATTTGGCGAACATTTCAGCGCGCAAATCCATCACCAATTTGTTGCCCACCCAGTGGATCGCATAGGAGCCGAAAAACCCCGCCACGCCGCGCACGAAGAAGATCGCCAGAATGATGGCGGGAGCCCAGTACATCACAGCGTCGTCTTTGTGGACAAAAGTGCCGTCCAGAAAAGGCTTGAGCATCGCGGGCAACATGGGCTCGGTAGCTGCTGCCACCGCCATGCCCAAAATAGAGATCGCGAAGGCATGCCAATAGGGTTTTACATAGCCGAGTAGGCGCTTGTAGAGCTGGATGCTGGTCATTTTCATGGCGCGCACTTTAGCAGAAATGCGCCTTTGTCGCCGAGTCTGCTGCAATGGAAACAGTCGGTTGAGCTCACGCATTGCGTCGTTGCCCTAATCTTCGCCGCAACTGGACAGCCGCCGCGCCCACTGCTAGTCTCCCTACGCTTTCATTTCCACTACAAATCATGTTGCGAGAACTGCGCTTATTTCTCACCGCCGTGCAATTTTTCACGCGCATTCCCGTACCCGCGTGGGTCGGTCATTCCTCGCAGCAGCTTGAGCAGGCTGTGCGCTACTTCCCGCTGGTCGGCGTACTGGTAGGCGCGTTGAGCGCCGCCGTGCTGTGGCTGGGGGCGCAAGTGCTGCCGCTGTCGCTGGCAGTGGGGCTAAGCATGGCGGCGAGTATCCTCATCACCGGCGCATTCCACGAAGACGGCCTGAGCGACTTTGCCGACGGCATGGGCGGCGGCTACACGCTGGAAAAAACGCTGGCGATCATGAAAGATTCGCGCGTCGGCGCATACGGCGTTATCGCCCTCGTGCTGGTGCTGTTGCTGAAATATCAGGCACTGCTGGCGCTGGGCGACTTGCACGCACTGCCGCTGCTCGCCGCCGCGCTCATCGCCGCACACAGCATCAGCCGTCTAATGGCCGTCAGCCTCATGCTCACCCAAAGCTACATCCGCGATGACGACAGCGCCCGCGCCAAGCCCGCCGCGCAAACGATCAGCACCGCGAGCTTCACCATTGCCACGCTCACCGGCATCGCCGCACTCGGCATTTTGTTTGCCGCAGGCGCCGACAATAACGCGATCCTCGCCGCCGTCGCCGCCGCCTTGCTGATGCGCATCTACCTCGCATGGCGCTTGCAGCAACGGCTGGGCGGCTATACCGGCGACTGCCTCGGCGCAGTGCAGCAACTCAGCGAGTTGGTGTTTTATCTGGGCTTGCTGGCCGTACTTTGATGCAGACCCTGTACCTGATCCGCCACACCACGCCAGCCATCGCCCCCGGTATTTGCTACGGACAACTCGATATCGACGTGGCCGACAGCTTCGCAGCCGAAGCAAGCAACGTCCTGCACTACCTTCCCCCGCTGCAACTCATCCTCGCCTCCCCGCTGCTACGCACCCGCCGCCTGGCTGAATACTTGGCGCAAGCGCGACACTGCGAATTGCGCAGCGACGTGCGCCTGCGGGAAAAAAATTTCGGCGCATGGGAAGGCAAAGCGTGGAACGACATCGCACGCAGCGAGATCGACGCATGGGCGGATGACTTTATGGGCTACGCCGCGCAAGGCGGAGAATCGGCGCAGCAGGTGATGCAGCGGGTGCAGAGTTTGTTGAGCGAGGTAGCGCAACTGCCGCAGGAAAATATCGCGCTGGTGGCGCATGCGGGCAGTATACGGGCGATGCTGGCGGTGATGGGGGAGGTGGCGTTGGCGGATATTTTGCAGTGGGAGGTGGGGTATGGGGCGGTGATTGGGGTGAGGGGGTAACGTGTCGCCCTGTCCTAACGTTAGTCCCGAGAAGCTTGAATCACATCAGGCCGTTCGTCCTGAGCTTGTCGAAGGATGGGCGCAGCCCGCAGGTTTTCTTGGTTGTGTAGGTTGGGTTAGCGCAGCGTAACTCAACAATTAAAATCAACATCGTCGGGGGTAGCCCGACAGCTAGTCACTTTCTTTTGCTTCGCCAAAAAGAAAGTAACCCAAGAAAAGGCGACCCCGGTTTACCGCCCACTTCGTGGGTTCCCTGCGTTGCTCGACTGGTCAGGCGGCTGCGGAACTCGCGCTACGCGCTCAGACAGTCCTCGCCGAAATCCCCTGACCAGCCTGCGCTACTCGGCGGC
>WSYA01000029.1 GCA_009773615.1 Gallionellaceae bacterium | reverse complement strand
CGCCCGCCCTTATCTCATCCGTGACCGATGCCGTAGCTGAAGAGGTTAAGGCATGGCAATCTCGGGCGCTGGATGCGTTATATCCCATCGTTTATATGGGCAATATCTGTCGTTCACCTACTGCCGAAGCGGTGTTTCGATCTTACGTCGAGAAGGTCGGATTAAGTCAGCATATCCATATCGATTCGGCAGGTACTCACGATTATCACATCGGCGATGCACCGGATACGCGCACGTTAAGCGCCGCGAAGCAGCGCGGCTATGACATGAGTCAGTTGCGCGGACGGCAGGTGTCGGCGGATGATTTCGCGCGTTTCGACTACGTGCTGGCAATGGATGAGGCGAATCTCTCTATCCTGCAAAGCCTGCGTCCGCACGATGCACGGAGCCATCTGGGTTTGTTTCTCGAATTCGCCGGGCACCATTGCGAGCGCGAGGTGCCCGATCCTTACTACGGCGGAGCGCAAGGTTTCGAGCGCGTGTTGGATATGGTGGAAGATGCATCGTGCGGCCTTTTTGTCGGGCTTACTTTTTACTTCGCTTGCTGCGTTTCAATCATGACCAGCGGCTCGTTGTTCTCGGCCGTATAAACCTCACGCGGGCGAGAGCGACGACGTGGTGCGTGCGCGCTGTTCTCTTGCGGCATGATGATGCTGGCTGCCTTGTTCGGATCGGTTTCTATCATTACAAGGCCTGCTGCGTTCAGTGATGGTGCAACGCTAGTCTGTACCTGAACGCTGGCAACGACCGGTTTTTCCTCGACGGCAGGCGTGACGGCGACAGGTTCAGCGACGATGTGCTCTACCACAGGCATGGCTTGCGCAACGATTTCTGCCGGAGCGAACGCTGGGGTAACAGGTGCCGGTGTGACATGTTGCGGTTCGGCAACTTCCCTTGCCGGCATAGAGGTCACGGCGACATCGTTCTCCGTTACGCTTGCAGCGGATTCACTTGCGAGCATTTCATTGCCGCCAGGTTGACCATTTTGCTGTTCGCGTTTTTCGCGTTCACGACGGCCGCCACGACGACCGCGCTTGCGGCCTTGGTTGCTGCCTTCTTCGCCGTTTTGCTCGTTGGCGGCAACAGGTTTCGCAATTTCCAAAACCGGTTTCTCAGTAGCGGCAGGGCGCGGCTGACGCGGTGGACGTTCGCCGCGCGGCTCTTGTGGCCCTTTGTTCTGCTGGGCATTTTCGGCGCGCGGCGCATTGCTATCGTCGCGATCACGACGCGGCTTGTTGCGTTGACGGTTGCCCTGCTGCTGGCCAGCTTCTGGACGCTCGCCCCGGTTGCTGTCGCGTTCGCGGCGCGGATTTTGCGGGCGCGCTGTTTTGACAGGTGCAGCAGGTTTGCTCGGTTCGCTCGAACCGAACAGCCAGCCGAACAGTTTGCCGAACAGCGAGGTTGAAGCGGCTTTTTGCTCTTCGCGCTTGGGCGCAGGTTGCGACGGCGTGATGCCCTTTACTGCAGCTTGAGGGCGCTGGGCTTTGACTTCCTCAGCCGAAGCCGCTTTCACCGCTTTGGTTTCTTCCGGCTTTTCCACTAGTTTGTAGCTGGCTTGCATGTGTTCCGCAGTGATGTCGTCGGGACGCAGACGGTTCACGGTGTAATGTGGCGTTTCCATGTGCGGGTTGGGGATCAGCGTGATGTTGACCTTCAGGCGCGATTCGATGCGATGAATGTCGGCGCGCTTTTCGTTGAGCAGGAAGGTGGCGACGTCAACCGGCACTTGCGCGTGAATGGCAGCGCTGCTGTCCTTCATGGCTTCTTCCTGGATGATGCGCAGGATGTTCAACGCGGAAGATTCGGTGCCACGGATATGGCCGATGCCGTTGCAGCGCGGGCAAGGGGAGAAGCTGCCTTCTTCCAAGCTCGGTGCCAGACGTTGACGTGATAGTTCCAGCAAACCGAAGCGCGAAATTTTTGCTGTCTGTACGCGGGCGCGGTCGTAACGTAGCGCATCGCGCAAACGGTTTTCCACATCGCGCTGGTTCTTGCTTGACTCCATGTCGATGAAGTCGATAACGATCAAGCCACCCAAGTCGCGCAGGCGAACTTGGCGCGCGATTTCGTCGGCTGCTTCGAGGTTGGTGTTGTATGCCGTGGTCTCGATGTCAGAACCGCGTGTCGAACGCGCGGAGTTGATGTCGATAGCGGTGAGCGCTTCAGTATGGTCGATGACGATCGCGCCGCCGGAGGGCAGGTTGACCTGACGCGCGTGCGCGGACTCGATCTGGTGTTCGATCTGGAAGCGCGAGAACAACGGCACATCGTCGTGATAACGTTTGATGCGGCTGACATTGTCCGGCATTACCGTGCTCATGAAGGCTTGAGCTTGTTCGAAGATGTCGTCGGTGTCGATCAGTATCTCGCCGATTTCAGGATTGAAGTAGTCGCGAATGGCGCGGACCACCAGGCTGCTTTCCAGATAGATCAGGGAGGGGGCTTTTTCGGTCTTGGCTGCGCCGTCGATGGCGTCCCACAGTTGCTTGAGGTAGTTCAAGTCCCACTGTAATTCTTCGAGGTTGCGTCCGATGCCGGCAGTGCGCGCGATGATGCTCATGCCCTGCGGCACTTCCAATTGTGCCAGCACGTCGCGCAATTCGTTGCGGTCTTCGCCTTCGATGCGACGCGATACGCCGCCGCCGTTCGGGTTGTTCGGCATCAGCACGATGTAGCGTCCGGCCAAGCTGATGTAGGTGGTGAGCGCCGCGCCTTTGTTGCCGCGTTCGTCTTTTTCCACTTGCACCAACAGTTCCTGACCTTCTTTCAGCGCTTCCTTGATGGAGGAACGGCTGCCTGCACCTGCCATGTAAAACTGCGGGGAAACTTCTTTGAAGGGGAGGAAGCCGTGGCGATTGCCGCCGTATTCGACGAAACAGGCTTCGAGGCTGGGCTCGATGCGGGTGATAACTGCTTTGTAGATGTTGCTCTTGCGTTGTTCTTTACCGGCGGTTTCAATGTCGAGGTCGATGAGTTTCTGACCGTCCACAATGGCGACGCGGAGTTCTTCCGGTTGCGTCGCATTGAATAGCATGCGTTTCATATTTTTTCTCTCCCGCGCTCAGACACGGGCAGGACAAAGCAACACGCGGATTAACCGCGATCGAGATTTGGGATTGTGCAGACAGTGTTGAGATTAAGGTTCCAACGAATGTGCAAGGTATTGTTCTCGATGTGCTTGTCTAAAAAAGTGTCGCCGATTTTGTTGTAGGGGCGACACGCTAAATTCCACAGGTGTCCAAAATCCCGGATGCCTAGAGCGCGTAAATCAATTACCATCACTGCTTCTCCCGGTGAGTGACATTAACCGGATTGCGGTTGGTGGAATGGTGCGGCGGCACAGCTGCCTGTTCAACGCAAACGGGGAAATAACTTAACATCCCGCTTTCCATTACCTAACTCGCGCGGCGCGAAGTATATTCAAAATGAATGGTTTAAGCAAAGAATCTGTAACAATGGTCGAGATTGACGAGGGGAGCTGCGGCCAGCGCATAGATAACTTCCTGTGCAAGCACCTCAAGGGCGTTCCCAAGAGCCATATTTACCGCATTTTGCGCAGCGGCGAGGTGCGCGTGAACAAAAAGCGCGTCGACCAGACCCATAGGCTGCAATTGGACGACCAGGTGCGCATTCCGCCCGTGCGTGTGGCCGAGCCGGAGCAGAGCGAATATGTGCCGCCGGTCGAATTTCCCGTTTTGTATGAAGACGATGCGTTGCTAATCATCAACAAGCCTTCCGGTACGGCGGTGCATGGTGGCAGCGGGGTGAGCTTCGGCGTCATCGAGCAGTTGCGCAGCGCCCGCCCGCAAGCCAAATTCCTCGAACTGGTGCATAGACTCGACCGCGAGACTTCCGGCGTGTTGCTGTTGGCGAAGAAGCGTTCCGCGCTGGTTGCGATGCACGAGATCATGCGCGAGGGCAACAGCGATAAACGCTATTTTGCCTTGGTGCTGGGGCAATGGAAGAACGTCAAGCAGCATGTGAAGCTGCCGCTGCACAAATTCGACACGCCGCAAGGCGAGAAACGGGTGATGGTGCGCGACGACGGCATGGCTTCGCACACCATTTTCACCCTGCAAAAGGCTTGGGCGGATTTCGCGCTACTCGAAGCGCAGCTCAAGACCGGACGCACGCACCAGATCCGCGTTCATCTATCGCATTTGGGCTTTCCCATCGCGGGCGACGATAAATACGGCGATTTTGCGCGCAACAAGGAACTGGTGAAGCAGGGCTTGAAACGCATGTTCTTGCATGCGCATTCCATCGCGTTCAAACACCCGCTTACCGACGAGCCGATGAGCATCAGTGCGCCATTGCCGCCGGAGTTGCAGAAATTTATCGACAAGCTGGAGCAGGCGTCAAAATGAGCAGCATTGCGCACAAATCGCCGCGCGAATTTTCCGAGCGTGCCTTGTTGCTGACCTTGGCGGGCATCCAGTTCAGCCATGTGCTGGACTTCATGATCATGATGCCGCTCGGCCCGATGCTGATACGCGAGCTGGGAATCACCACGCATGAGTTCGGACTGCTGGTGGCATCGTATAGTTTCAGTGCGGCATTTTCCGGTTTGCTGGCGGCTACCTTTGTGGACAGGTTCGAGCGCAAGCGCCTGTTGCTCGTCATGTTCGTGTTGTTCGGCCTAGCGACGCTGGCCTGCGGTTTGGCCCCCGGCTATGCCACGCTGATGGTGGCGCGCGGTTTGGCCGGGGCGTTCGGCGGGGTGTTGGGGGCGCTGGTGCAGACCATCGTCGGCGACGTGATCCCTTTTTCGCGTCGCGCCAAAGCGAGCGGCATCGTAGCGGCGGCGTTCTCGTTTTCCACTGTGGCTGGGGTTCCGTTGTCGTTATGGCTGGCCAGCTATTTTCAATGGCGCGCCCCGTTTTTCTTTATCGTAGTGCTGGTGGCGATATTCATGGTGGTCGGGTTGCGCGTGCTGCCGGAGCTGCGCCATCACTTGAGCCAGGACAAACGCGCCCATCCTTTTTCGGCGATGTTCGCCGTGATGCGCGACGGTAACCATTGGCGCGCAATGATCTTGTCGGCGCTGATCATCTTTTCCGGATTTACGGTGATCCCCTACATCACGCTGTATGCGGTGCACAACATCGCCATCAGCCAGCACGACATCGCCTACATCTATCTGGTGGGGGGCGCGGCGACGCTGGTTACTGCACGGTTTATAGGGCATTGGGCGGACTTGCGCGGCAAAGTTAAAGTCTATCGTTTGATCGCATTCGCCGCGATGTTGCCGCTGTTCGCGGTGACGCAGATACAAAGCGCATCGCTGGGACTGTGGCTGGCATGCACCACTTTATTTTTTGTGCTGGTGTCGGGGCGTTTCATTCCGGCGATGGCGATCATTTCCTCGGCGGCGCAACCCAAGCTGCGCGGCACATTCATGTCGCTCAACGCCACCGTGCAATCGCTGGCGATGGGGCTGGCTGCGACCTTGAGCGGCTTCATCATCACGCAGCAGGGCGACGGGGTTATCGTGGGCTATCAAAACGTGGGCTATGTGGCGCTCGCCGCGAACTTGCTGGCGATATGGTATGTTTCGCGCATCGAAATGCACGACGCGCATCCGAATCTGCCGGATGTAGCACCCAAGTAATTCAGCTAATCTTTTCGCAGCAGCTGCCGATAACGTAGGTGTAATCTGCGAGTAAGGAGATGCCATGCGTTACGTAACCAATATTCCGCCCGTCGCGACGAAGAGTCCGAACACTCGCCAAGTGATGGGGTTGACCGCCGCTGTGGCAGTGAAGCCCGTGCATCCAAGCGAACACCCTGTTCCCTACGTCGAGCAACTCAAGGCCCATCAGGAAACAACGCACCCGGTCGAGCCGCAGCTAAGTTATGTCCGTACTGAAATAGTACCCGTCGAGGATAGGCGTAAAGCCTATCGTCGAGTTAGTCATCAAGCCGTGCTGATCGAGTTGCGTTCGGGAATCGACCGGCGTCACCACAACCTGCTTGAGGGCGATGTGGCCGAGCATATCGACATCGAAGCCTAACGTTTGACGCGGGCCAGAAATACCGTCACTTCTTCGCGGTCGTGATAGAGCTGTTTGGTTTCCATGCGGTAGCGGATGCCTTTCGCGTTGAGCGTCGAGCGCATGGAATCGAGCGCGGTATTCAACGCAACGACGCGTTTCTTCATCGGTAGCTTGAGGTTGAAGATGGCGCGTTGCGTGAGTCCGCCGACGAACCATTCGGTCATCAAAGTGGCGACGCGTTGCGGTTGCTCCACCATGTCGCACACCAGCCAATCCACCGGGCGTTGCGGGCGAAAACTGAATCCATCCTGACGCAGATGTTTGATGGAGGGATGGCCTGCTGCCGCGCCTTTAAGCGGCCCGTTGTCTACTGCGACGACCTTTAATCCGCGCTGTACCAGTTGCCAAGTCCAGCCGCCCGGCGCGGCCCCCAGATCAATTGCCGTCATGCCCGATTTTAGCCATTCTGCCTGTTCCGTTTTGTCGAGGAACACTTCGAACGCTTCCGCGAGTTTGAGGTAGGAGCGGCTGGGCGCATCGTGTGCCATGCTGACGCGATGAATGCCGTTGAGCGAATTGCTGCTGTTGTGCGTGTCGCTGGTGCCGATCAGGGCGCGGTTCTTGTCCGGAAAAAAGATATGTAAGCGCGGCAGTGCGGGATCGTCGATCAGGCGTGAAGCCGCGCGCAGCTTGTCTTCCAGCAGCGGTTGAAAACGCCGTGTGAAGCCGGATAGCGTCTTGCCTTCGTTGGTGTCAGGCACCTCCAGATGCAGCGCGCCAAATTGCTCCGGAGCCACCGGGATGCCCGCCAGCAACGGCGTGAGGCGATCGCGCTCGGGCAAGTCGCCGATTTCGCTATGCAGAGAAACAAGTTGGCGCGCAAAGGCGAGTTGCGTGAAATCTAGGCGTGGCTTGCCTTGCAGCACGACAAAACCGGAATTCTCGAGCGCTTCGATAGATTTGGCTTGGGTCTCTTCGATGCAGTCGCGCTCGAAGCCGGGGCGGCAGTAGATCAGCCATTGTTGCGGATGAGGGGATGTCATAGAAGTTATGCGTGGTTTGGTAGAGGGGTGGAGGCTATGCCAATAAAGGTTTAGCCAAGGATTAAGGCAAATGTTTGTCCACGAAAAACCCGAAAAAAATTCAAAATCACCACGGTTTTATTTCGTGCCTTTCGTGTTTTTCGTGGACAAAAGGTTGTCTTGGATTTACTCCGTGCCGAACTTGGTATCTACCATCACGCCGATCGATTTAAGGAATGGGGTCGGCAATGTTCCGCCTGCGCAGACGATGACGGCGTCATTGGGGATCTCACTTTCTTGATCTCCGTGTTTGATGATGAGTTTTGTTTTGTCGATGCTCTTGACCCCGGATTTCAAGTAAATTTTGACTTTCCCGCTGTCGGACATTGCTTGCAGGCGATCACGGTTCTTCGCTTTAGCACCGCTGAAAGCTGCGCCGAAACTATCGGCTCGGGCAGCTAGAGAAACCGTGGTGCCGGGCTCTTCGGCAATAGACATTGCCGCTTCCAGCGCGCTATCTCCGCCGCCGACGACCAAGACATGCATGTTGCGGTACTGTTCCGGGTCGATCAACCGATACACGACCTTGGGTAGCTCTTCGCCGATAACCCCCAGTTTGCGCGGTGTGCCGCGCCGTCCGATGGCGAGTAGCACTGCACGCGTTTCATAGCTGCCCTTGGAAGTTTTAACTACAAAACCTTTGTCCGTCGGGGTGATGCCTTCCATGCGCTCATTCAGATTGAGCTTGATGCCTGTTTTCTGGATGACGCCGTGCCAAAATTCCAGCAATTTTTCTTTGCTGACTTCTTTAAATTGCATTTCTCCGATGATGGGCAGTTTGACCGGAGCCGTCATGGCGACCTTGTTGCGCGGATATTGGAAGATCGCGCCACCCAGTGACTCTTCCTGTTCCAGCAGCACGTAGCGCAACTTTTTGTCAATGGCGGTCAATGCACCTCCAAGCCCAGCAGGGCCGCCCCCCACGATGACTACGTCGAGTGGATTGCTGCTGCCTTTGAGCTTGCTGATGGATTCCATCGCCTGAATACCCTGGGTGGCAGCCTTGCGAATCAAGCCCATGCCGCCCAATTCGCCCGCAATGAAGATACCCGGTACATTGGTTTCAAAGGTCGGGGACACTTGAGGTATATCCATGCCGCGTTTTTCAGTGCCGAATACCAGCGTGATGGCATCGTGCGGGCAGGCGGCGGCACAGGCACCGTGACCGATACAGTAAGTCGGGTTGATCAGCACCGCTTTGCCCTTAATCATGCCGATTGCGTTCTCAGGGCAGGCGGTGATGCAGCTGCCTGCACCCAAGCATTTTTTGTGGTCAATCAAGGGATGGAGCGAAGAAGGTTCGGTCAAGCCTGCTTCAACTGCTTCGGAGAATTGCTCTACCGCAGCCGTCTCTTTTTTGCTTCTGCCGCGCAGATAGAAGAACACTATTATCGCCAGAGGGATTGCATAGAATGCCAAGTCGTAATTTGCCATATTGGGTGTAGTCGATTCGTTTATAGGAAGTATATTTACTTGTGTATGAGCGTCATTGGCTAGGGATTTTGGGTGTTGATAAGCCAACAATCTGTACCAAACAGGCCGGAGCAACGGTTACAATCTGCCCGAGCAAAACGTGCGGCATTCTATGCTTGCTCTAGCAAGCTGACAATACGACATTTTTGTATTGCCGAATGTCATAAGGACAGTTAAACTACGCTCCGTGGGAAAATTATCCACGGATTGTTTTGAGAGGCTCTCGGAGAGAATATGAGTTCGCAGGCACAAGAGAATGTGACATTAGATCGGCGGGCAAGTGCAAAGCCCAAGTCAAAAGATCATATGTGGGGTTTGTTTATTCTGATCGTCGCAATCGTGACGGTAGTAGGTTATTTTGTTGTTTCGCCGCAAACGTTGTACGAGCCAGGCGACGACATCGGTTATAACCTCGGTCTGGCAGGCGGGCTCATGATGCTGGCTCTTCTGCTTTATCCGCTGCGCAAGCGCGTCAAATTTCTAGGCAATGTGGGGCTGTTGCCAGTTTGGTTTAAGTGGCACATGGTGCTGGGTATTTTGGGGCCGCTGGTCATTATTTTTCACTCGACATATCACGTGTACATTCCGTACCTTCACCCAATAGGATCGGTGAATGCGGCGATTGCGATGTATTGTATGTTTCTTGTGTCCGGCAGCGGCACTTTCGGACGTTTTTTCTATACCAAGATTCACCATGGTTTATATGGGCGGCAGGCCTCGGTCAATGAGATCAAGGCTGAATTGGAGCAGTCCGGCGATGTGAAATCCACTTTTAGTTTCGCGCCTGAAATCGAGAGAAAATTGGAAGAATTCCGGCTTGGATCAGAAGCAAATGCACAGGCAGGAAAGTTGGGGCTAATAAAGTTTATCGCTCTCGGTATGAAAACAGCGATGCTATCCAGATCCTTGGTCAAGGAATTGCATGGAGTCCTGCACGCGCAAGCGCGAGAAAAGAACTTTAGCCAGTCTCAAATTAAAAGCATGGAAGGGATGTTTGTCGAGTACAGGGCGTTGATCAAGTCCTATTTGGGCGCTGTACGCGATGCCTCGCAGTTCCATACTTACGAACGTCTGTTCTCATATTGGCATATCTTTCATATTCCGCTGGTATACATGCTGGTGTTTAGCGGCTTCTACCATGTGTTGGCTGTTCACATGTATTAATTATCCAGGATTTAAAATGTCGATATTTTTTCGCCTATTCTTTGTTTTGTCCCTACTTTTTCCGGGTGCCCAGCTGGCATTCGGGAGTGTGGTTTCGCCGGGCGATGTCATCAAGGGGCATGCCAAAGAAAGTGACAATTGCGACAAATGCCATAAAAAATTCGACAAGGGCGCGCAGCCCGGTCTATGCAAGGAATGCCATAAAGATGTCGGTAGGGATATCAGCGAAAAGCGCGGGTATCACGGTCGCCTCAAGGATGACAAGTCGTGCAAGGAGTGCCACACCGAGCATAAAGGCCGCGATGCCAAGATCGTCATATTGGATACCGGAAAGTTCGATCACACGCAAACTGATTTTCAGCTAAAAGGTGGTCACCTCAATGAAAAAGTAAAGTGTAAGAGCTGCCATATCGAAGGCAAAAAATACAGCGAAGCGCCCTCTACATGTAATGCTTGCCACAAGAAAGATGATAAGCACAAAGGTGGCTTGGGAACCGATTGTGCCAAGTGCCACGTTGAAAAAGATTGGAAGACGACTAACTTCGATCACAGCAAGACGGACTTTAAATTGCTGGGCAAGCACTTTGATGTGAAGTGCGACAAATGTCATATCAATGGCAAATACAAAGATACGCCCAAGACCTGTGTCGCCTGCCACAAGAAGGATGACGAGAAGGCGCATAAAGGCAGGTTGGGAACGGACTGTGCAAAATGTCATAGCGAGAAAGATTGGAAGACGACCAAGTTCGACCACGACAAAACTAACTTCAAGTTGCTGGGCAAGCACGACGAAGTGAAGTGCGACAAATGCCACATCGACAAGAAGTACAAAGACACGCCTAAGCTGTGCAACTCATGCCACAAAAAAGAAGATGAGAAAGCACACAAGGGGAAATTCGGGCCGAAGTGCGAAACTTGCCACACCGAGCGCGATTGGAAGGAGATACTTTTCGATCACGAGAAAAAGACCAAATTCCCGTTGCTGGGCAAGCATCGCGCACCCCTCAAGTGTGTGAGTTGCCACAAAGGTGACTTGTATAAAGACAAGCTGCTGATGACTTGTGTGTCATGCCATAAAAAGGACGACGACAAGGCGCATAAGGGCAATTTCGGCCCGAAATGCGAAACCTGTCACGTCGAACGCGACTGGAAAGAGATCTTGTTCGATCACGCCAAGCAGACCAAGTATCCCTTGCTGGGCAAGCATAAGTCCGCCAAGTGCGTGAGCTGCCATAAAGGCGATTTGTACAAAGACAAGTTGCAGACGACTTGTGTGTCGTGCCATAAAAAGGAAGACGACAAGGCGCACAAAGGCAACTTCGGGCCGAAGTGCGAAAGCTGTCACGTCGAGCGCGATTGGAAAGAGGTGCTATTCGATCACGACAAGAAAACAAAATTCCCGCTGCTGGGCAAGCACCGCGCGCCGCTGAAATGCGTTAGCTGCCATAAGGGCGACCTGTATAAGGACAAGCTGCAAACCACCTGCCTGTCTTGTCACGAGAAGGACGACAAGCACAAAGGACAGGAAGGCAAGAAATGCGAAACTTGCCATAACGAGCAGGACTGGAAAAAGACCAGCTTCAAGCATAACACTATGTCTAGGTTCCCCTTGTTGGGAAGCCATGCTCCGGTGGAGTGCAAGAAGTGCCACGCTGCGGTGACCTTTAAAGATGCCAAGCCCGAATGCTGGTCGTGTCATGAAAAGGACGATGAAAAAATACACAAGCGTCGCTTTGGCACCGAGTGCCAGGAATGCCACAACGCGCGTAGCTGGAAGTCGTGGGATTTCGATCACGATAAAACCAACTTTAAATTGGCCGGGCCGCATAAAAATATAGCTAATTGCTATAAGTGCCATCAGCGTCCGATGGATAAGAAGGTCGTCGCATCAAAAACTTGCGGAGGCTGCCATGACAGAGACGATGTTCATAATGGTGATTTCGGTCCGCAATGCGACCGCTGTCACGTTGGTGATAAATGGAGTGAGCTGAGGGTAGGGGCGGGCAAGTGAGAAACGCTGGCCGCTGGTCAAAAAATGCGCCGTTTGTTCGGTAAGCCAAGCCTCTGATATACGGGGTTGGAACAGATAAATGGCTTTGTAGCAAGTATTGTGAGCTTGCTAGCATGCGTTCGGGTTGTATTGAATGGAGCCTGTTCGCGAGCTGGCGTATTTTTAGTGCGAGCTTTGAGCTGTCGGGATTAATTTTAAGGAGAAGAAAATGAAGCAGATCACATTGGACAAAATATTTTTAAAGCCCAGGTCGTTCATGTCGGCGTTGCTGGTGCTGTCACTTTCATTATTCTCGATATTTGCAACAGCAGCGCAGCCCGATGTAGATGCCTCCAGTGGCAAGACGCAAACCGAGCGTTCAACCCGAGATTTTAACCACATGGTTACAGGCTTTCCGCTGACAGGTCTGCATGCGACAGTGGAATGCGCTAGCTGCCATGTGGGCGGCGTGTTCAAAGGAACGCCACGCAACTGTGCCGGTTGTCACACCGAAGGTATGCGTGTCGTAGCGACCCTCAAGTCATTAAAGCACCTCGTGACGACCGAGCCGTGTGAAGTGTGTCATACCAATACGGTTTCATTTTACGGCGCGCGATTCAACCACGGTAAAGTGGTAGCCGGGCAATGCTCGTCTTGCCATAATGGGATCATTGCAACTGGAAGAGCGCCAAGCCATACCTCTGGCAAGAAGCTCACCGATACATGCGATCACTGTCATCGGACTTATGCATGGATTCCTGCGACTTGGAATCACACGGTGGGTGGGTTCTGCTCAAGTTGCCACAATGGTGTTGATGCAACGGGAAAGAGCGCCGGTCACATCGCGACGACAGACGAGTGCAATAACTGCCACACGACACAGTTAACTTGGCTGGGCGCGCTTGGTGCCAAGCCGTCTAATCACATTCTCTATACCCCTACGACAACAGCTTGCTCTTCATGCCACATCGGAGGCACTGTCGTGACCGGAAATACTTTGCACCGTTATGTTTCCACTTCTTGCAGGACTTGCCACAATTCGACGGCAACTTATTTGGGAAAAATGTCCAAGAAGACTTTGGGTAATCACGAGGGATCTACCGCAGCTCAGGATTGCACTTCATGTCATAGAACGCAGTACACAAACTGGAACATCTAAATAGATCGGCCGTGCAGAAAATTTCTGCACGGTATTTATTTATAAATAAGCCCAAATTTATCCGGCAAGCAACAAAAAAGACAAGCACCCATAAAAATTTAGCTAGGAGCAAGAATGAGCAAGAACTCTTCGTTTAAACAATCACATTTAGTATATGGTCTGTTGCTGTCCGCAATGACATGGAGTGCATGCGCCGCCCCATTGGATGATGTCAGCGTGCAGCAACAGAATAATGTGGCATTGGCAACGATCAAGCTCACTACGCAGGTACATTTTTTGCGCTATGTGCCGGGAGGAAAGTCCCGGATTTTGGAAATCTATTATGAGCGTATACCTAGCTCGAATCCATCAGATGTTTGGGTAGATAGGGAAGTGCGCAAAGCTCCTGAGACTATGCTGACACCAGCCTTTAGCGTGACGACTTTTGACCAAGCTGGGCAGCCTAAACTGGTGGTCGAATTTGCCCGTGAGGTGGAGTTTAGCGTGAGTGCCGGTGCCGATAACCGTAGTTTTGTTATCACTATCAAGCCGGAAAAAATCGAGGCGCAGTCGGCTCTGGCTTTGCCGTTGTTGCCTACCGTTTTACCACCAGTTATCGATAAGGCAGCCCCTGAAGCGACAGATAACAACCAACAAGGCTACAAGCTCATGCAGGCTGGTCGCGATGCGTTGGCCGCGAAGAATTATCCCGCAGCCACGGAGGCATTCAATAAGCTGTTGATGTTGCCACCTAACCAATATTCGCAGGATGCGCAGGAGTGGGTCGGCGTAGCGCGTGAAAGGGGCGGGGAGCCCGCCAAGGCCAAGGTTGAATACGAACTATATTTGAAACTCTACACCACAGGGCCCGGTGTGCAATGGGTTAAGCAACGTCTGGCAGGGTTGGCTTTGCCTGTAACGACCGCAAAAATGGAAACGGCTGAGAAAAAAATAGCGCCTCGTAGTTTTGTGCAGGGCGGCATTTCTTCGCGCTATTACTACGGTCAAAGTAAAATTGATACTACATATCAGTTCAATAATGCGACACGGACTGATACATATTCAATAGTTGACCAATCTTCGCTGATCAGCAATGTTGACGCGACGGGGCGTTATGTCGATGAGACTCACGATAACCGCATCGTTTTCCGGGATGTGCATACGAAAAATATGCTACCGGGAAAAACTGACAGGAATCGTATCAACTCGGCCTATGTTGAATATAAAAATCGTACCGAGGATTACTCGGCACGTCTCGGTCGCCAAACAACCGGCGGCGGAGGTGTGATGGGGCGTTTCGATGGTATCGCTGCGGGTTATGGTTCGCCACAGGATTTTCGTGTGAACGGAGTTGCAGGCCAACTGGTGGACTTTACGTTTGCCAAGCAGCCGATTTTCTACGGTGTCAGTGTGGATAAGGGACCCGTGTCAATATATCTGCTCAATCAAACTTTGGAAGGCATTCAAGATCGGCGTGCACTTGGGGGCGAGTTTAAATACTTCGAAGGCGGCAAGACCGCGTTCGCTATGCTGGACTATGACATCTATTTCAAGGTGCTGAACGCCACTATGCTCACGGGTTCATGGTTGGTAGAGGCAACAGGAACGACATATAACTTCATTGCCGATTACCGCAAGAGCCCGTCTATCAACATACGCAACGCATTGAATGGCGCAGCGACGACTTCTGTCAAAGATTTGCTGGCGGTTATGAGCGAGGCGCAATTGCAGCAATTGGCACGCGACCGTACTGCTAACTCTGCTTTTTCGCAGCTAGGCATATCGCAAAAGCTTAGTCCAACCTGGCAGCTTGGCGGTGACATTAAATTAGCCCAAACAGGCGGTCTCCCCGCTAGCGGGATCGACCCGAACACGGGAGTAACCGGCGTGCAGGGATATGTCGCGGCTTATCCTAGTACCGGAATGGAAAAAACGCTGACCGCACAATTGATCGGCAGCAATCTCTACTCAGAAGCCGACATCACCACGTTTGGCGGCAGCTACATCACCAGCGGCTATGTCAAGAGCGGTCAATCAGTGTTTGTGTACAACCGCACTTCATGGGATAACGAATATTATGTAGATACGTCGTGGTATTACTACAATCAAACCGACAATTATGGCGGAAAAATGGCGCGTCATACCCCTACAGTACGAGTTGCCTATCAGATGCTGCAAGAATTGAGTCTGGATGCGGAGTTCGGTGCTGAGCTGTCGGACATGTCGGGGCCTTTTCAGACATCTGTGAGCACGCGAATATTCGGCTCTCTTGGCTTCCGTTGGGATTTCTAGTGAGGTGCTGAACGCAAAATGATTTGAGTTCAGCTTTCTCTGTACATCAATAAAAATTTTTGCCAATTCAACACACCGCGTATTGTCGGTGTGTTGAATTATTTTAGGTTCTTCAAATATCCACTCTGAGTTGAAATGACTAAACGTTATGATTTGATCGTGTTCGATTGGGATGGCACGGTTATGGACTCGACCGCTGCGATTGCCGGCTCGATACAAGCTGCGTGCCTTGATATGGCTCTGCCAGTGCCGAGCGACGAGGCCGCACGCTATGTGATCGGTATGGGCTTGGTGGAAGCTTTGCGCCATGCCGTGCCGGGTGCGCATGAGTCCA
This sequence comes from Gallionellaceae bacterium, assembly GCA_009773615.1. Classification (GTDB taxonomy): domain Bacteria; phylum Pseudomonadota; class Gammaproteobacteria; order Burkholderiales; family Gallionellaceae; genus PALSA-1006. The sequence goes on along the minus strand of WSYA01000029.1, from coordinate 15,405 downwards.
TGTATGAACCGTTGGCTGCGCGCTACCGGTATCATTTTCTTGCGCAGGATGCCTCGATTCCGTTGTTTGCCGGGGCGCGTGAAACTATTATGGAGTTGCATGGTCAGGGCTATTGGCTGGCCGTCGCGACGGGGAAGAATCGCAATGGCCTGAATCGCGTGCTGGCCATGAGCGAGTTGGGCGAATATTTCCATGCGACGCGCACCGCCGACCAGACTTTCTCCAAACCTCATCCTGCGATGTTGCTGGAGATCATGGACGAGCTGGGGTTGCCGGCAGAGCGCGTACTGATGGTGGGCGATACCACGCATGATCTGCAAATGGCGATCAATGCGGGTGTGGATGCGGTCGGTGTGACGCATGGCGCTCATCCGGCGGAGCAATTGCGCGCATTGAGTCCGCTCGCGTTGCTGGGTGATTTCATCGAGCTACGCGCCTGGCTAAAAGCCAATGCTTAACGAATTCAACCAAGGAGCTTCAATGTCTGATCAAAATAATTGGGAACGCGGCGTACTGGAAAAATTGGCCATGTCCGCCATTCAAGAGCAACGCCGTGCGCGGCATTGGAGCATCTTCTTCAAGGTGCTCACGTTTGGCTATCTGTTCATCGTGCTGTTCCTGTTCATGGGCTGGATCGGTGGCAAGTCCGATGGCGCTTTGTCGACGGGCAAGCACACCGCACTGATCGAATTGAACGGAGTGATTTCTGCGGACAGCAATGCCAATGCCGACAACATCATCGGCAGCTTGCAGGAAGCCTTTAAAGACAAAGGGACACAAGGTGTCATCTTGCGCATCAACAGTCCCGGCGGCAGCCCTGTGCAATCTGGCTATATCAACGACGAGATCCGCCGCTTGCGTGTCCAGCATCCGAACATTCCCCTGTACGTGGTGGTCGAGGATATGTGCGCATCTGGAGGCTATTACATCGCTGCCGCTGCGGACAAGATATACGTCAACAAGGCCAGCATTGTTGGCTCTATCGGCGTGTTGATGGACGGTTTCGGCTTTACCGGGGCTATGGAAAAGCTCGGCGTCGAACGCCGCTTGATGACGGCAGGCGAGAACAAGGGCTTCATGGATCCGTTTTCTCCACGCAACCCCAAGCATGAAGAGTTCACCAAAAACATGCTGGCCGAGATACACCAGCAATTCATCGACGTGGTGAAACAAGGGCGCGGCAAGCGCCTGAAGGAAACGCCGGAGACCTTCAGCGGCTTGTTCTGGTCTGGCGAGCAAAGCATCAAGATGGGCTTGGCGGACGAAATCGGCAGCGTAGATTCCGTGGCGCGCGATGTGATCAAGGCAGAAGACATCGTAGATTTCACTACCCACGAAGGCATCGCGGATCGCCTGGCCAAGAAATTTGGCGCGGGCGTGGCGAGCGCGTTTCCCGGCTTCGGCGCGCAGGTGACCGGCGTTACTTTACGCTGAGCAACGGTGTAAGGATGGGCAGCACATTGCGCAGTATCTGCGCTTGAGCTGCCGCGTTGGGGTGTAGGTTATCTGCTTGGTACAGTTCGGGAGGAATGCCCTCCAGCATGAAAGGAACCAGCGCAACTTTGTGCTGGTTCGCTAATTTTGGATAGAGCGCGCGGAACTGTTTGGTGTAGTCCAGCCCATAGTTCGGTGGAATCTGAATGCCGAGCAGCACTACCTTGGCCTTAGCCTTCAGTGATTGCCTGATGATCTGGTTTAAATTCTTTTCCGTTTCTGTGATTGCGGAGCCGCGCAGCCCGTCGTTCGCGCCCAGTCCGATGATGAGTATCGCAGGCCGATGTTCCTGCAAAGCCTTGCCAATACGGCGCAGGCCGCCGGAAGTCGTCTCGCCACTGATACTGGCATTCACCACCGCGAACTGCGGATAATTTTGTTTCAGTTCCAGCTGCAATAAATGCGCCCATGAAACGTCGCGCGCAATTCCGTATCCGGCTGATAAACTGTCGCCGAATATCAGAACGTTCTTCGCCGCCTGTGCGAAGTTCGACAGGGTCAGTGCGGCGATCAATAAAAGTATTTTGAGAGGTAACGTTTTCATGGCAGCGATTGTGCAAGCAGTAGGGCTTAGCAAGCAAGTGTTAAGTGGCGATAGCCCACTCACCATCCTGCATGATGTCACCTTCGCGGTGGAAGCGGGCGAAAGCCTCGCCATCGTCGGCGCATCCGGCTCCGGCAAATCCACGTTACTCGGGCTATTGGCGGGGCTGGACGTACCGAGCAGCGGCAGCGTATTGCTGCAAGGCGCGGACATGTTCGCGCTGGATGAAGACGGACGCGCGAGATTGCGTGGCGAATTGGCGGGCTTCGTGTTCCAGTCCTTCCAGCTACTGCCCGCACTGAACGCATTGGAAAACGTCATGCTGCCGTTGGAATTGGCTGGCGCAAAAGATGCGCGCCAGCGTGCCGAAGACTCATTGCAGCAAGTCGGCCTGAGCGCCCGCGCCCACCATCTGCCAAAACACCTCTCCGGCGGCGAGCAACAGCGCGTGGCGCTGGCGCGCGCCTTCGTGACTCAACCCAAGATACTTTTCGCCGACGAACCCACCGGCAACCTAGATGCCGCCACGGGCAGTCAAGTCATCGAACTCATGCTGGAACTCAACCGTGCGCAAGGCACAACGTTGATACTGGTGACGCACGATGAAAATCTGGCAAGGCGTTGCGGCAAGCAGTTGAGGTTGGCGGCGGGGCAGGTGATTTAATGAACTTGTTGCATCTTTCCCTTAATCTCCTACGTCGCGATTGGCGCGCCGGTGAGTGGCGTGTGCTGTTGCTGGCGCTGGTGTTGGCGGTGGGCAGCCTTGCCACGGTCGGCTTGTTCGCCGACCGTGTGCGGCAGGCGTTGCAGCAGCAGGCGCAGAGTCTGATCGGCGCGGATTTGCGCATTACTTCTACACGAGCGTTTTCTTCTGCTTATCGCGAGATGGCGCAGGCGCGGGGTTTGCAGGTGGTGCAGAGCCGCACTTTTCCCAGCATGGTGGCGCACGGCGAGCAGGTGTTGTTGAGCGAAATTCAGGCGGTGGAGGCGGGATATCCGTTGCGGGGAAAGATTGAAATTGACGATGGGGATGTGCATGCGACAAAGGCCATTCCTGCGCGCGCTACGGTGTGGGTGGATGAGCGTTTGTTGCGTCGTCTCGATATGCAGGTGGGCGACGAGGTGGGCATCGGTGCGAGGCGCTTTACGGTGGCGGCACGCATTGTGAAGGACATCGATCAGTCCGTCGGCTTCGCCAGTTTTGCACCGCGCGTGTTGATGAATGAGGCGGATTTGGCTGCCACGGGGTTGGTGCAGGAGGGCAGCCGCATTTCTTATCGCTTGTTGATTGCGGGCGATGCCAAGCAAGTGAAAGACCTGCGTGCCGCGCTGCAAAAGCATCTTTCAGGCAATGAAAAAATGGAAGATGTGCGCGATGCGCGCCCCGAGATACGCACGGCGCTGGAACGTGCGGAACATTTCCTCGGCCTTGCCGCGCTTACTGCGGCGATCTTGGCGGGGGCGGCGATGGCATTGGCAGCGCGGCGTTTTGTGATGCGCCATCTGGATGGAGTTGCGGTGATGCGTTGTCTCGGCGCGCAGCAGACTCAGGTGTTGTGGTTGTTCTTGTATCAATTCATTTTGCTCGGTGTGGTCGCGGTGTTGCTCGGCGGCTTGCTGGGTTATGTCACACAGGCATTGTTGGTTGAGAGTATCGCTTCCATGCGCGAGGCAATTTTACCGCAGCCGAGTGTGTTGCCGTTGCTCAAGGCGGCGGTCAGCGGTTTTGCCTTGTTGTTGGGATTTGCATTTTTGCCCTTGTTGCAGTTGCGCAAGGTGTCGCCGTTGCGTGTGCTGCGCCGCGAGTTGGGCTTGCCGGAAGCTAGCGGCTGGTTGATATACGGGCTTGCCGTGGGTGTGCTGGCGCTGTTGTTTTTGTGGCATGCGGGTTCGTTGAAATTGGGCTTGGCGGTGTTGGGTGGTTTGCTGGCGGGCTTGCTGTTGTTCGGTTGGCTGGCGTGGCTGTTGCTGCATGGTTTGGCGCGCAACGCGTTCATCCTCGATTCCCATTGGCGCCATGCGTTCAACAATCTCGCGCGGCACGGGCGCAGTGCGGCGGTGCAGGTGGTGGCACTCAGTCTGGGCGGTATGGCACTGCTGGTGTTGACGCTGGTGCGCGCCGATCTGTTGCAAAGCTGGCAGGGCAAGCTGCCGCCGGATGCACCGAACCGTTTTGTGGTAAACATCCAACCCGATCAAATTCAACCTCTGCGGGATTTCTTTGCGCGCCAGTCGTTGCCGTCGCCCGAGCTGCAACCGATGGTGCGCGGCAGGTTGCTGTCCATCAACGACCGTGCCATCAACGGCGACAGCTATCTAGACCAGCGCGCGCGTGCTCTGGTCGAGCGCGAGTTCAATCTTTCCTATATGGAGCAGATGCCGGCGTGGAACGAGTTGACGGGCGGGAAATGGTGGGGTCGGGGGGGCGGCGAGCAGTTGTCGGTAGAGGAGGGTATTGCCAAAACCTTGGACATCCATCTCGGCGATACGCTCACCTACGATGTGGCGGGCAGCCGTTTCACGGCGCGCGTCACCAGTTTGCGCAAGGTACAGTGGGATTCGATGAAGGTAAATTTCTTTGTGATCGCGACACCGGAATTGCTCAAGGATTTTTCGGCCAGTTATCTCAGCAGTTTTTATCTGCCGCCGGACAAGGTGCGCGCGGGAGATGAGCTATCGCGTGCATTCCCCAACCTGCTGCTGATCGACACGGGGGCGGTGATCGCGCAGGTACGCAACATCATGGATCAGATCGCACAGACGGTCAGCGCGGTATTCCTGTTTACTTTATTGAGCGGGCTTGCAGTGTTGTATGCCGCGCTGCTTTCCACCCAGGACGAGCGCAGCCACGAGGCGGCGATCTTGCGTACGTTGGGGGCGGATAGCGGCTATCTGCGGCGTCTACATTTATCCGAGTTTGCTGTGCTGGGCGGCTTGAGCGGCCTGTTCGCGGCGGCGGGCGCGGTGTTGCTGGGCTGGGTGCTGGCGCGCTTTGTGTTGGAGATTCCTTACCAGATGAATTTTTCTGTTTGGTTCATCGGTGTAATCGGTGGTGTAGTTGTCGTGACCTTGGCCGGGTGGCTGGCGACACGGCGTATCACGCGCTTGCCGCCATTGCGTATTTTGAGAGCGGATTAGGTTATTACGATGAAACATGTACAAGTGGTTATTCCCGATTTGTTCCTGCCGCAGTCTCTTGCGCAGGAGGTTTGCGCAGGGCTGAGCTTGCCCGCGCTGGAGAAAATTTTGGCGCGCAGTAAGGCGCAATCGTTGCCGATGCATTCTCTGGAGGCATGGTTTTGCGAGATATTCGCAGTGCCGGATTCGGCTATCGCGCCGGTTACGTTGTTGGCGGACGGTCTAAGTCCTGGAGACGGCTATTGGATGCGCGCGGATCCGGTGCATCTGCGTTTGGATAGATCGCAGATGATCTTGCAGACGAATGTTACGGTGAGTCTGGATGATGCGCAGCAATTATGCGCAACTTTGAATCAGCATTTCGCCGCGAGCGAGATGCGCTTCTTTGCGCCGCATCCGCTGCGCTGGTATGTGCGTCTGGATGAAGACCCTGAGTTAACAACCCATTCCGTCTCTCAGGTCGAAGGCAGGAATTCGCGTTTTTATCTGCCGCAAGGCAAGACTGCATTGAAGTGGCATGGCGTGATGAACGAGATTCAGATGGTGTTGTACGGGCATCCAGTCAATCAGGCGTGCGCCGAACGCGGTGCCTTGCCGCCCAACAGCGTATGGCTATGGGGCGGCGGTTGCGCGGTTGCACTGTCCCGGCCTTTTGACCGGGTGTACGGCGACAGCGAGCTGGCAATTTCTTTTGCGCAAGCGGCGAATATCGCGCATGCGCGTTCTCTGAGGAAGGAAGCGGAATTTGAAAACGCGCTTTATGTTAGTGATGGACTGAGCGCCGCATTGAGGCGGGGAGACTTCCATGCATGGCGTGAATCTCTGTTGATGTTGGAGCAAGATTGCCTGACTCCGTTGCTGCGTTCGTTGGCCGCAGGTGAGATCGATCGCATCACTCTGGATGTGCTGCAAGAGGAGCATTCCCGACGCTACGAGTTGACCCGCGCCATGCTGTGGAAAGTGTGGCTTCGGGCGCAGGCGCTGGCAAAATATGCATTGGTGTAAAATGCGTCGGTCTTTACAGAACAGTCAACGGAACCGTCAAACGATATGAATTTTTTCAATAATATGGTCGGTTATTTTTGGAGCGAGGAATCATTCCCCGTGCTGATCATGATGCTGTGCATTGCGGTATTGCTTTTCCATTTTCGCCGCGAAGAGCGTGCGAGCCTCACCAATACTCTGGGGTTCTTTCTTGCTTGCCAAGCCGGACTGGTACTGAGTGGATTCGTTTATGCGCTGGAATTTACGCGCGCCGCCGCCGTATTGCATGAGACCTTCGTCATAGGTTCCGGCATAGCGGCAATCCGTTTGTGGGGGCAGATGGTGTTCCGCGTCGTGCTTCCGAAATTCAAACTGAATCCGCCGCGCATCACCGAAGATATTCTCGTCATTATTGTCTACGTCGCATGGTTCATGGTGCGGCTGCGTTATGCCGGGCTGGAGTTGGGGAGCATTCTGGCGACATCGGCGATGATTACCGCAGTGGTGGCGTTTGCCATGCAAGACACTCTGGGCAATATCCTCGGGGGACTGGCGCTGCAATTGGACAATTCCGTCAGCGTTGGCGACTGGATCAAGGTCGATGATGTGGTGGGCAAGGTGGTGGATATCCGCTGGCGTTCGACGCTGGTAGAAACGCGCAACTGGGAAACAGTCGTCATACCGAATAGCCAGCTGATGAAAAATAAATTTCTGGTTTTGGGGCGGCGTACCGATCAGCCCGTGCAGTGGCGCCGTTGGGTCTGGTTCAATGTAGGGCTGGCAACGCCCCCAAATCTAGTACTGAGTGTGGTTGAGGATGCCATCGGGCGGACGGATATCGCCAATGTGGCAAAAACACCCGCGCCCAATTGCGTATTGATGGACATGGATATCAGGGGGTATGCAAAATACGCGGTGCGCTACTGGCTGACCGATTTGACCCCGGATGACCCGACCGACGCGGCGCTACGCTGGCATATTATGACGGCGCTGCAACGTGCCGGTATCAAGCTGGCCATCGAGGAAAGCAACGTTCTCGTCACGAAAGAAAACGAAAAGCATGATAAGGCTCTCCATCAGCGCGAGGTCTTGTTGCGCATCAAAACTTTGAAGCGCGTGGAATTGTTCTCGCAAATGAACGATACGGAACTGAATGCGCTGGCTGAGCGTTTGAAATTCTCCCCTTTTGCCAAAGGAAATATCATCGCCAGCCAGGGGGATAAACGTTCTCATTGGTTGTATATCATCATCAATGGCGAGGCCGAGGTGTATCTGGAAATGCCCAATGGCGGGAGACGCACGCTCAATACATTGGGTAAAGGCAGCTTCTTCGGCGAGATGGGTTTGATGACGGGGGCGCCGCGCTCGGCCTCGGTAATCGCAAAAACCGATGTGGAGTGTTATCGCCTGGATAAAGATGTGTTCGAAGAAATTCTGCACGCCCGCCCTGCTATCGCCGAGGAGATATCGCATATCTTGGTAAAGCGCCGCGCGGAACTGGATACCGCGATGCAGGATATGGATGCGCAATCGGCGCGGAAAGACATGTCGCAACAGCACAACGAAATTCTGTCAACCATCAAACGTTTTTTCTCCCTAAACATGTAGAAGCGCTTGTTGTATCATTGCGCCCGAATTAAATACATAGGCAATTGAATATTACCCATGAAAGTCACATTCCTAGATTTTGAGCAGTCTGTTTCCGAATTAGAAAACAAGATCGAGCAATTGCGTTTCGTGCAGGACGATTCCGCGCTGGATATTTCCGACGAAATCAGCCGTCTGCAAAAGAAGAGCCAGACGCTGACCAAAGACATATATGCCAAGCTCACGCCTTGGCAGATATCGCAAGTCTCGCGCCATCCGCAGCGCCCTTACACGCTGGATTACATCGAACATCTGTTCACCGATTTTGAAGAATTGCACGGCGACCGCAATTACGCCGACGACGCAGCTATTGTTGGTGGTCTGGCGCGTTTCAACGGGCAGAGCGTGATGGTCATCGGCCATCAAAAAGGCCGCGATACCAAAGAGCGCCAATACCGCAACTTCGGCATGCCGCGTCCCGAGGGTTATCGCAAAGCGATGCGTCTGATGAACTTGGCCGAGAAATTCGGTATCCCCATTATGACCTTCATCGACACTCCCGGCGCCTATCCCGGCGTGGGCGCGGAAGAGCGCGGGCAGTCGGAAGCTATCGGTAAAAATCTGTATGTGATGGCCGAGCTGCGTGTGCCCATCATCTGCACCATCATCGGCGAAGGCGGCTCCGGCGGGGCATTGGCCATCGCCGTGGGTGACACCATGCTGATGCTGCAATACGCGACGTACTCCGTCATTTCGCCGGAAGGCTGTGCTTCCATCCTGTGGAAGAGCGCCGATAAAGCGCCGGATGCGGCGGAGACTTTGGGCATCACGGCCACGCGTTTGAAGGCGCTGGGTCTGGTGGACAAGATCGTTAGCGAGCCTTTGGGCGGCGCGCATCGCGATTATCCGGCGATGATGCAGACGATCAGAAAAGCCTTGCAGGAATCTCTCAAGCAGGTGGGAGCGCAAACGCAGGAGGAGATGTTGCAGGCACGCTTTAATCGTTTGATGAGCTATGGCAAGTTTAAGGAAGTCGAAGTTTAGTCTCGTGGAGCGCGTCGCCGACGCGCTCCTTCTTGCTGTTCCCCCGAAGTGCTCTATTTTGTTGGGTCTAAGCGGCGGCATGGATTCCGTGGTGCTGCTGCATCTGTTGCACACCCTTGCCCCGCGTTTTGACTGGCAAATTTCCGCCCTGCATGTTCATCACGGCATCAGCCCTAACGCCGATACATGGGCGAACTTCTGCACGGGACTCTGCACGCGCTACGCCATCCCGTTACATGTCGAACATGTGGACATTGCCCCATTGCGTGACGCGCATGGCATCGAGGCTGCCGCGCGCAAGCTGCGTCATGCGGCTTTCGTCAAACAGTCTTGCGATTTTGTTGCGCTAGCCCAGCATGCCGACGATCAGGCGGAAACGCTGCTGTTGCAACTGCTGCGCGGCGCGGGTGTTAAGGGTGCGGCGGCGATGCCGCTGCTTAAACCCGCTAATCAACACGTGCATGCCACGCTGCGTCCTCTGCTCGATACCCCCCGCAGCGCGCTGCTTGAATATGCGCAACAACATTCATTGCAGTGGGTGGAAGATGAAAGCAATACCGATGACAGTTATCCGCGCAACTTTTTGCGCCATCGCGTGTTACCGCAGCTGGAACAAAGATTTCCGGCCTATCGAGCCACACTGGCGCGCGGCGCGCAGCATTTTGCCGAGGCCGCTGAATTGCTCGACGAACTGGCGCAGCAGGATGCGCAAGAATGGGTGGCAGATGCGCCGCTTGATGTCTCTCTCCTGCGCACACTCTCGCATTCGCGCGGGAAAAATCTGCTGCGCTATTTTTTGCACAGGTGCGGAGCGCCCATGCCGCAGGACGGGCAACTTGACGACATGCTGCGTCAGTTGTGCACTGCGCGGCAGGATGCGGCAGTGTGCGTCGGGTTCGGTGACTGGCAAGTGCATCGCTATCAAGACAAAATTTATGCACTGCGCGCTTTGGGTGAGTTCGATCAAAGTTTGCTATTGCAATGGAGCGGGGAGGCTGAGCTGGAATGGCCCGCTTTGAATTTGCGCCTGATGTTTAGCCCGGCAACAGGTCAGGGCATCAGCCATGCAAAGTTGCAGCGCGCTCCGGTGTCGTTGCGTTTACGCAGCGGCGGTGAGGCTTTGCGTCCGCATCCGAAAGCCGCAACACGTAGCCTTAAAAACCTGTTGCAGGAATGTCATGTCCCTCCTTGGCAGCGCGAACGTTTGCCGTTGCTGTATTGCGGGGACGAGTTGGTGTGCGTGGTCGGGGTGGCTACCGCTGCCGCTTATCAGGCGCAGGAGAATGAGGCTAGTATGGTCGTTTCTCTGCTTCCTTGATGCAGTTTGTCGCCAGCAGGCGTCATGGCGGTGGTTTTAGTACATGCCTGAAGTCATGAAAATCAGCCGGGCTGACGCAATACCGCTCTGCCACAGGGCGGGCAAAGCCTGTTAGAATCGCGCCCTCAGAATTTTCTGAATTACTCAATATTGTGGAGAGAAACATGGCTGTCGAACGTACCCTTTCAATTATCAAACCTGATGCAGTGGCGAAGAACGTCATTGGTCAAATTTACACCCGTTTTGAGAATGCCGGCCTGAAAGTGATCGCGGCACGCATGACACAGCTGTCTCGTGCCGAAGCAGAAGGTTTTTACGCGGTACATAAAGCACGCCCATTCTTCAACGACCTAGTGAGTTTCATGATCTCCGGCCCGGTGATGATCCAGGCGCTGGAAGGCGAAGGCGCGATCCTGAAGAACCGCGATCTGATGGGCGCTACCGATCCGAAGAAGGCCGACAAGGGCACGATTCGTGCTGACTTCGCAGACAGCATCGACGCAAACGCAGTACACGGTTCCGACGCGGCTGAAACAGCGGCAGTCGAGATCGCTTATTTCTTCCCTGCGCTGAACGTTTACTCGCGCTAAGCAACAAGCGATGAAGCAAAACCTCCTCGACTTTGATGCGCAACAACTGACTGCTTGGTTTGCGGAGCATGGCGAAAAGCCGTTCCGCGCCAAGCAGGTGCTGCGCTGGATATACAAAGCCGGGGAGTCCGATTTTGATGCGATGAGCGATCTGGCTATATCGCTCCGTGAAAAACTCAAGCAAATCGCCTGTGTGCAAGCACTCAAAGTGATGCGCGAAGAAACCGCTTCCGACGGCACGCGCAAATGGTTGCTGGATATGGGCACGGGCAACGCGGTGGAGACGGTGTTTATTCCCGAAGAATCGCGCGGCACTTTGTGCGTATCCACCCAAGCCGGGTGCGCGCTGGATTGCTCGTTCTGCTCCACCGGAAAACAGGGGTTTAACCGCAATCTTTCCACGGCCGAGATCATCGGGCAGGTGTGGTGGGCGAACCACGAGCTTGGCAAAATGACTGACGGTAACTGGCCGATCACCAATGTGGTGCTCATGGGCATGGGCGAGCCGCTGTTGAACTTCGACAGCAGCGTGAGTGCGTTGCGCCTGATGCTGGACGACAACGCTTACGGACTGTCGCGCCGCCGCGTGACGGTGTCCACCTCCGGCATCGTGCCCGCGATGGACAGATTGCGCGAGGAATGCCCGGTGGCGTTGGCGGTATCTCTGCATGCGCCGAACGATGAGTTGCGCAATGTGCTGGTGCCGGTGAATCAAAAATATCCGCTGCGCGAGTTGATGGCGGCATGTCGGCGTTATCTGGAAAAAGCCCCGCGCGATTTTGTGACCTTCGAGTACGTGATGCTGGCAGGTGTAAACGACAGTGTGCAACATGCGCGCGAGTTGATCGAGCTGGTGCGCGATGTGCCGTGCAAATTTAATCTGATTCCGTTCAATCCGTTCCCGCAAGCGCCCTATCAGCGTTCCGATATGCAGACGGTGTTGCGTTTCCGTGATGTGCTGATGCAGGCTGATATCGTGACCACCATCCGCAAGGTGCGCGGCGACGATATCGCTGCGGCATGCGGCCAGTTGGCGGGGCAGGTGCAGGACAAGACAAAAAGAACGCATCGATTAATGGAGGTGGCGCGGTGAAGCTGTTTGGAATTTTGTTGATCGTTTTAAGTTTGGGCGGATGCGCGTCTCAGGGCGGCGGTTCCGCCGGAACGCCGGTTCAAACGACAACGCGCGCTCAGGCTATCGCCAAGATACATACCGAATTGGCCGCATCATATTTTGAACGGGCCCAATACGGAATCGCCTTGCAGGAAGTCGAAGTGGCATTGCAAGCCGAATCGAAATACGCCCCGGCCTTCAATGTGCGCGGCCTTATCCGTATGGCGCTGCGTGAAGACAAACAGGCCGATGACGATTTTCGCCGCAGCCTGCAACTGGATAGCAGCGATTCCAATGCGCACAATAACTACGGTTGGTTTCTGTGCCAGCGCGGGCGTGAAACCGAGGCAGTCGCCCAGTTTCTGGAGGCCGTGAAGAATCCGCTGTATGCCACGCCGGAAACGGCCTACGTCAATGCGGGTATGTGTTCCAAGAAAATAGACAAACTGAAAGAAGCGGAAGAATACTTGCAGCGTGCATTGATCCGCCAACCGAATTATCCGGGAGCTTTATTTGGTTTGGCCGATGTGAGTTATGCCACGAACGATTTCGCGGGGGCAAAATCCTATTTTTTGCGATTCCTGCAAAGATCGACAGACTTGACGGCTGAAAATCTTTGGTTGGCGGTGCGTATCGAACGTAAAGTCGGCGACCGCAATTCAGAGGAAAGCTACTCGCTGCAACTGCGCAAACGTTTTCCGGATGCGCGCGAAACCCAGTTGTTACTGAAAGGTGAATGATGGACAAAAATTCTAATTCGGATAATGCGGCAGTTGAGAGTGCGGTGGAAACGTTGCCTCCCTTGAGTGTCGGCAAGATATTACGAGAGGCGCGCATCAGCCAGGGATTGAATGTTGCGGATGTAGCCAGCAGCATCAAATTCTCGCCACGCCAAGTGGAGGCGCTCGAGGCCGATGACTACAGCCACTTGCCGGAATTGGCTTTTGTGCGCGGTTTCGTGCGCAGCTATGCCCGATTGCTGCACATAGACGAGACGCCCTTGCTTGACTTCCTGCCGCGCGCGCATCAACAGCTGACTTCCGTTCATGACGAATTGGCAGGCGTGCCTTTTTCGACATCGCAGTCGACGCGCCGTATCAACGTGACTTGGCTGTCTGCCGCATTGGCGCTGGCCGTGTTTCTGGGTATAGCGGTATGGTTGTCTCAGGATAAGCCCGAAGTAATAAAAGCAGGGGAAAGCCCGCTTGCCGTTGCTCCGGCAGAGTTGGCGGCGAGTGCTGTCGCGGTCGTCGCGTCGCCATCGCTTGTTGTTTCGGGTGTTCCCGCCGCAGTCGCTACGCTCAAGGACGTCATGGTGAAAAAAGAAGTGACAGCACCCAAGGAAAACGTGACACCCAAAGAGGTCGTGGCGGCTAAGGGGGAGGGTCAAGGGGCTATCCGTCTAGTGTTTGAGGATGAGTCATGGGTCGATGTAAAAGACAAGTTCGGTAAGACCATATTCAAACAGGTCAACCCGCCCAAGAGCGAGCAATGGATCAGTGGGCATCCTCCGTTCTCTTTGGTGATCGGCAATGCAAGCAGCGTGCGTCTGTATTACGAAGGCGAAGAGATTGACTTGGACGAGTTCACCGATGTCGAAGTTGCGCGCCTGATTTTGGAATAAACCTCATCCGCCACGGGTGAACACGGATTGCCACGGATAAAACAGTGCACGGTTAGGCTGGTCATTTGTTCAGATATTTTATTCGTGTATATCGGCGTTCATCTGTGGCTAACGATTTGTTGTTAGGATAAAAATGAGCCATACACCTATCCCTCGCCGTACCACGCAACGTGTGCAAGTCGGCGCTATCGCTATCGGCGGCGGCGCTCCCATCGTCGTGCAGTCCATGACCAACACCGACACTGTCGATGCCGAAGGCACGGCGCATCAGGTGTTCGAGCTGGCGCAAGCCGGCTCCGAGCTGGTGCGCATCACCGTCAATACCTCCGAAGCTGCGGCTCAAGTGCCGCGCATCCGCAAGATACTGGACGACATGGGTTGCGATGTGCCGCTGATCGGCGACTTTCACTACAACGGCCATCGCCTGCTCACAGAGTTTCCCGAGTGCGCGCAAGCACTGGCGAAATACCGCATCAATCCCGGCAACGTGGGCAAAAATCGCAAAGGCGAAGACCAGTTCGCCATGATGATCGCTGTTGCCAAGCAATACGATAAACCGGTACGTATCGGCGTAAATTGGGGAAGCTTGGATGCCGATCTGGTCGTGCGCATGATGGATGAGAACGCCAGGCTGGCGCAGCCGAAAGAAGTGGCTGAGGTCACGCGCAAAGCCTTGATCGTGTCGGCGCTGGATGCCGCAAAACGCGCCGAAGAATTAGGTTTGGCGCACGATCGCATCGTGCTGTCGTGCAAAGTGAGCGAAGTGCAGGATTTGATTGCGGTGTATCGCGAGCTTACTACACGCAGCGATTATCCCTTGCACTTGGGGCTTACCGAAGCGGGCATGGGTTCCAAAGGTATCGTCGCTTCTACTGCGGCGCTGGCGGTGTTGTTGCAGCAAGGCATCGGCGACACCATTCGCGTTTCGCTCACCCCCGAACCGGGCGGAGACCGTACGCAAGAAGTGGTGGTAGCGCAGGAGATATTGCAGACCATGGGGCTGCGCGCATTCGCACCGATGGTTACGGCCTGCCCCGGTTGCGGACGCACCACCAGTACGGTGTTTCAAGAATTGGCCCAAAATATTCAGACCTACCTGCGTACGCAGATGCTCGTGTGGCGCGAACAATACAGCGGTGTGGAAGAAATGAGCGTTGCGGTGATGGGCTGTATTGTGAATGGCCCCGGCGAAAGCAAACTCGCCAACATCGGCATCAGCCTGCCCGGCACGGGCGAGAACCCCGCAGCACCGGTGTATGTGGACGGCGAGAAGACGGTTACCCTGCGCGGCGACAACATCGCCGCAGAATTCACGCAGATCGTGGATGAGTACGTGGCGCGCAAATATGCCAAGCGAGAGCCGGGCGACAAACCAAGCAAGCGTATCGAAATCAAAACGATTGGGTAGGGTGGGCACGCTTCTGTGCCCACGCGGTAACCGTTTCTTTGAACATGTCACCCTAGCCGCGTGGGCAGAGAGCTGCCCACCCTGCGAGCCTTTGGGTGTAAGGTGATAAATTCCCAACAGCACACGCGGTAATATTGCCAAGAGCACACAATAACGGTTAAGGTTGCGTCCTGCAAAATCAAACCATGCTTGTCAGGGAAGTTATCGAATGAACAAACTCCTCAGCGTCACCCTCGCCGCCCTGTGCTTGATCGTCATGTTGCCGCCCGCCCAAGCCAAGCCCGCCAAGACAACTAAAGCCACCCAGCCCGCCAAAGAACGCCTCGTCCTAATGCCCCTGCACGTGGGCGAAGAAAACGAGAGCATGCAAGGCGCGATGGAAACAGCGCTGGTCGAAGGGCTGGAGCAGAAATACCAAGTCTTCTCGGGCGACCGGGTCATGCTCAAAGTCAAAGAGATATTTAAGGGCACCTCTAAAAATCACCCGAAATAAATGATCTGGCAAGTCATCGAAATAGTGCAGAGAAACGTTACTGAAGGATGCGATCACGAACATGGAA
>WSYA01000028.1 GCA_009773615.1 Gallionellaceae bacterium | reverse complement strand
TCCCGCTCAAGTTATGAGCGGGACAGTATCTATACGCGGGTCAAATTTGGATGCGATTTACTGCGGTAGGTGGGTCAGTTTTGGACGCAATTCAACAGCAAAGGCCTCAAGGTAAAATGCAGCGCGCCATCCGACAGCTGCAATGACAGCCTGCGCTTCTTGGTCGGTGATTGCCTTGCGGCTTTGTAGTAGTCCGAGTTGCGCCAAATCTTTTAAATAGTCAATTGCCTGAGGTTCGGACAGTGGCTCCAACGGGTATGGGTAAAACTTGGAAAGCGCACCAATGTATTGACCAGTTCGCGCGAGTGGTTCAATACCGATAGAGCCTGTTACCAGCCATCGCACTCTTGTCTTTTTATCGCGCAATTGACTAAACAGATTCATGAAGTCACGAGCCTGACTCACCCCTGTTGTCCCTTTGTCGTGCAACGCTTTAAGAAAAATCGGTAACTCATCAATCAATATCGCCCAGCGATATTCTTGGTCGTCCTGTAATGCGCCCAATAAACGATCCAAATATTTTTCCCAGTCCACATTGAGAAAAGGCTGGTACCACGGTCCAGCTTGCTCACCCCTAGGATTAATCGCTTGCGCCATTCTTTGGACAATGATTGACAAGGTGCGTTGCGTGACCGAACGGTTGGCGGCTATTTCTTCGCACAACCGACGGAAGACCATTTTCGGTTCTGTGCATCCGGCGATTTCAACTTTGATACAAATGAATTTGTGAGCGTTGGCCTGCTCCACCATGCGATCCAGCACAAAAGTCTTACCGAGTCGACGCGGGCCATGTTGCGAAATATCTTTCCCGGCTCTGAATAGATTGAAAATCTCTGCGACTTCCGTATTACGCCCATAAGTCTTCTTTGTGTAGTCAGCCATGGATATCACCGAGCGGTTAAGTTATTGCAACGAGCGGGCACTATAGCAAAACAAATTTGTTTTGCAACAAATTTGTTTTAAAAAGTTATGGTTGTGTGGCTACAATGCCAGAGGTAGGTATGAAAAGACATCCGCATAAGAAAATCAACGAGATATCAATTAAATATAGAGCACAACGTGTGAATGAAAAATATGGGCGTAGCCCCCGGTTCCGGCACAACTGCTCCAGCTGGAGGTGTTTGTTTTCATTGGCTGCATATTTAGGCGCCAAGGCAGCGTAGTATATTTATGCTCATTGCACTTTACGCAGCCTGAACCATGAACCCGCAACATTTACAACTACTCGTCACCCGTGAGATGCCTTTCGGCAAATACAAAGGACGCCTGATCGCCGACTTGCCCGGCCAATATCTGAATTGGTTTGCGCGCAAAGGTTTTCCGCTCGGAGAGATCGGTCTGCTGTTGGCGCTGATGCAGGAGTTGGATCACAACGGTCTGTCCTCGCTGCTCGACCCGCTGCGCAAGTGATTCAGCGGCGGAATCTGGTCTGAAGCAAATACAACTGTTCCACTTTTTCGCGCGCCCAGGGGGTTCTGCGTAAAAACTTCAAACTGGATTTGACGCTGGGGTCGTGCGTGAAGCAGCGTATCGGCACGGCCTCGCCCATCGCTTCCCAGCCCATGCTCTCGGAGAGTTGCGTGACGATGGCTTCAAGGGTGATGCCGTCCAAAGTGGGGCGGCTTGCGGATTTTTTATTGGCGTCCATGTGTGCATTTTACAGGCGATGGCGGGGCTTGAGCGTTTACAATGCGGCTCTTTATTTTCAAGACTCACCTCTTATGACCGAACCTGTCCGCCTCGCAAAGCGCCTCGCCGAACTGCTTTCCTGTTCGCGCCGCGAGGCCGAGCTGTATATCGCGGGCGGTTGGGTGATGGTGGACGGGCAGGTGGTGGAAGAGCCGCAGTTCATGGTGGCGCAGCAGAAGGTCGAGCTGCATCCTGAAGCAAGTCTTACTCCGCTTGAGCCGGTGACGATTCTGTTTCATCAGCCGCCAGATACCGAGTTCACACCGCAAATGATCAGCGCCGAGACGCATGCGGCTGACGACCATTCTGGCATCCGTATGCTCAAGCAGCATTTTGTTCGCCTGACGCAGTGCTCGCCGTTGGAAAAAAACGCGAGCGGTCTGTCGGTGTTCACTCAGGACTTTCGTGTGTCGCGCAAACTGGGCGACGATGCGGCCACCATCGAGCAGGAATATGTTGTGGAAGTCGCGGGCGAATTACCCGAAGAGAAGCTCAAGCTGCTCAACCACGGCCTCAGCTTTAACGGCAAGGTGCTGCCGCCGATCAAGGTCAGCTGGCAAAACGAAACCCGGCTGCGCTTTGCCCTCAAGGGTGTGCAGCCCGGACAGATTGCGTTCATGTGCAAAAGCGTCGGGCTGCAAGTGAAGGGTATGAAACGGCTGCGTATCGGGCGCGTGTCGATGGGCAAATTGCAGCCCGGACAATGGCGCTACTTGCTGGGTTACGAGCGGTTTTAAGAAATTTTCCCATTTATGAAATTGCATCAAGACTGAATAAAGACTATATTCGGTCTTGTATTTTTCGGGAGCGCACATGAAATTTTCCACTCAAATCAAGCCGATCAGCTATCTGAAGGCAAATGCTGCCGAGGTGTTGCAGCAACTTTCCGAGCAGCGCGTACCGATGGTGATAACCCAAAATGGCGAAGCTCGTGCGGTGTTGCAGGACGTTGCTTCGTATGAGGAGGGGCAGGAGACTTTGGCGTTGCTGAAGATTCTGGCTTTGGGCAACAGCCAGATCGAGGCGGGGAAGGTCATTCCCGCTTCCGACGTTATCCGCAAATTGCGAGCCAAGAAAGCATCTGTCTAAATGTCCTTCAAGGTGTTGTTGACGGAGGATGCGTCGGCGGATATCGAGGCAATCTACGATTACGTTGCGTTGCATGATAGCGAGATCAATGCGCACCGGTTGCTCGATCAGTTTGAAAAGCTCGTTGCGAGTTTGTCGGACTTTCCCGACCGGGGCGTATATCCAAAAGAGCTGCTGGCGCTGGGTATTCGCGAATACCGTCAGCTGAATTTCAAGCCTTACCGGATGATTTATCGGATGATCGGAAAAGCTGTTCATGTCTATCTGATTGTCGATGGTCGCCGCGACATGAAATCGCTGTTGTCGGCTCGCTTATTGGGCGCATAACACCATGAGACACATGCCCATCTACCGTTCACGCGCATTGCTGCGCAGTTATTTGACTGCGGGCTACGCGCTGTTCATCGTGTACGCGAGTCTGTCTCCGTTCTCCGGCTGGCATGAGCAGGGGCTAGAGTTCGCGGCGGTGCTGGTGTCGCCGCTGGGGCAGACCTATTCTTGGTTCGATGCGGTCACGAATTTTCTGGCGTATCTGCCGTTCGGTTTGCTGTTCGGGCTGACGCTGCGCGCGCGCCTGAGTGCCGCAGGCAGCGTGCTGCTGGCTGTTGTGGCAGGGGTGGCGCTTTCCGCTCTGATGGAATATTTGCAGATGTATCTGCCCAACCGCATCAGCTCGAATCTCGACCTGTTGATGAACGGTGTCGGCGCGCTGAGCGGGGCGCTGCTGGCGGTGAGCATCGTTCCCAGAGCCTGGTTCTTTTATCTGATGCACTGGCGCTTTCAATTATTCCAGCGCGGGCAGGGCGTGGATTTCGGTTTGGCGCTGGTGCTGTTGTGGATGTTTGCGCAGATCAATCCATCGCTGCCGATGCTGGGCAATGTGTTCATCACCGAGATGGCGCGGCAGCCGTTTGTGCCTCCGCCGGTGGCGCCGTTCAGCTGGCTGAAAAGTGCGGCGGTTGCACTCAATCTGCTGATGCTGGGCACGCTGATGTTGACGCTGTTGCGCTCGCGCCGCCATGCGGTGGCGGCGCTACTGTTGGTTTTGTTTTTGATCGCGCTGATGAAGTTCGTCGCCGCTGCCGTGCTGCTCAAGTCCTGGGCGCTGCTGCTGTGGTTGAACGGAGAGGCGATGCTTGGTATCTTCATCGGCGTGCTGCTGATGGCGGTCATCGGCTGGCTGGCAAGGACATACCTGATCCGTCTCGCGGCGGGCGTGGCTTTTTGTTATCTGGTGTTGGCGCAGGGGGTGCTGGACAGCGGCGCGCCTTCCGCCGCGATGCGCCTGTATCACTGGCATTTCGGGCATCTGCTTAACTACAACGGCCTGTCGCAAACGGTGATGCTGGCTTTTCCTTTGTTGCTGCTGGGCTATCTGTGGCGTGGCGCCATGCGACGGGAGTAGTAGAATGCGCGTCCTAACAAATTGCACAGTACGGGAATCAACATGAGCCATTACGATAAACACGTTTTTTTCTGTGTGAACCAGCGTGCCGCAGGTGAAGACTGCTGCGCCAATTTCGGCGCGCAGAAGATGCGCGATTACGTCAAAGACAAAGTCAAAACGCTGGGTCTGGATGCCGAGGGCAACCGTATCCGTATCAACTCGGCGGGATGTATGGGGCGCTGCGATGAAGGCCCGGTGCTGGTGGTCTATCCCGAGGGTGTCTGGTACACCTACATCGACGAGAGCGATCTGGACGAGATCATCGAAGAGCATTTGAAGAACGGGCGCGCCGTGGAGCGCCTGAAGCTCTGATGTCTGTATTACAGTTGTTTTCTACCACCGGCACAGCCGGACATATCGAAGGTGTGGCGCATGTGCCCAAGGCGGCGCATCAGGCCATCGCTGTGGTGTGTCATCCGCTGCCCACGATGGGTGGCACGATGGACAACAAAGTTGCGGTGACGCTCGCCAAGACTTTTACCGAGTTGGGCTGCATCTCGCTGCGTTTCAATTTTCGCGGTGTGGGGGCGAGCGCGGGGGGCTTCACCGGCGGCGACGGCGAAGTGGGGGACGTGCTCGCAGTGGTGGAATTTGCGCGCGAACAATTTGGCGAGTTGCCGCTTATTCTTTCCGGTTTTTCATTCGGCGGTTATGTCGCCGCGCGTGCTGCGCAGCAGTTGCAGCCGCATCATTTGATATTGGCGGCACCTGCGGTGGGGCGTTTTGCGATGCCGTCGGTGGAAAAAAACACGCTGGTCATCCACGGCGAGCACGACGACGTGGTGGCGCTGGCGGATATGCTGGAATGGGCGCGCCCGCAGCACCTGCCCATCGTGGTGTTGCCGCAAGCCGAACATTATTTTCACGGACATCTCACGCAATTGCGCGAGATCGTGCGCCAACATTTTTTGGGTAATTCACTATGACGCCGATTATCGAAGCAATCGATTTACAAAAGTCCTACGCCGGGCAGCGCGTGGTGGACGGCCTCAATCTGTCTATCCGCAAAGGCGAGTGCTTTGGTCTGCTCGGTCCCAATGGTGCGGGCAAGACAACTACATTGCGAATGCTGCTGGGTTTGATCGCGCCGGATGCGGGCGAGGTGACGCTGCTGGGTTTGCCTGTGCCGCAGGCTGCACGCGAGGCGCGCATTCGCGTGGGCGTGGTACCGCAGATGGACAACCTCGATCCCGATTTCACCGTGGCGGAAAATCTGCTGGTGTACGGGCGCTACTTCGGCATGAAGGACCACGAGATCGAGGCGCGCATTCCCTCGCTGTTAGAGTTTGCCAATTTGGCCAGCAAGCGCGATGCGAAAGTGCCGACGCTTTCCGGCGGCATGAAGCGCCGCCTGACTCTGGCGCGCGCGCTGGTGAACGATCCCGATGTGATTTTTCTCGACGAGCCGACCACCGGCCTCGATCCGCAGGCGCGCCATCTCATCTGGCAACGTCTGCGTGAGCTCACGCAGCAGGGCAAGACGCTGCTGCTCACCACGCATTTCATGGAGGAGGCGGAGCGCTTGTGCCACCGCCTCGCGGTGATGGATAACGGCAAGCTCATTAGCCAGGGCTCGCCGCGCGAATTGATCGAGCAGAACATCGAGCCGCAAGTGGTCGAAGTGTTCGGAGAGACTTCCGCGCACTGGGCGAATGAATATGCCGCAAAATATTCGCAGCGCTTCGAGATCAGCGGCGAGTCGGTGTTCTGTTATGTGCAGGATGCGCAGCCGCTGGTCGCACATTTGCAGGCGCAAAGCGCGTTGCGCTATGTGCATCGTCCGGCGAATCTGGAAGATGTGTTTTTGAAATTGACCGGCAGGGAGATGAGAGAATGAATATGCAGGACTTTGCACTCCCCAGATTCAGTCTGCGCTTCTTTCCCATCTGGCAACGTCATTGGCTGGTGTGGAGAAAAATCGCGGCGGCTTCCATCATGGGGCATTTGGCTGACCCGGTGATTTACATGCTGGGCTTGGGTTACGGGCTGGGTAGTTTGCTGCCGGAGATGGGTGGCATGTCGTATATGGCTTTTCTCGCGGCGGGTACGGTGTGCTACAGCACCATGAATAGCGCCAGTTTTGAGGCGCTGTATTCCGGCTTCGCGCGCATGCACGAGCAGCGCACCTGGGAGGCGATTTTGAACACGCCGATTTCATTGGATGATGTAGTACTATCCGAGATACTGTGGGCGGCCACTAAAAGCCTGATGTCCGGCGCGGCGGTGCTGGTGGTGATCTGGACGCTGGGGCTGTCGCACTCCCTCATGTCGCTGTGGATGATCCCGCTGGCCTTGCTGATCGGTTTGGTTTTTGCCTCCATTGGTCTCATCATGACCGCGCTTGCGCCTGCCTATGATTTTTTCATGTACTACTTCACGCTGGTCATCACGCCGATGATGCTGCTGTGCGGGGTGTTTTTTCCGGTCAAGCAATTGCCGGAAAGTGCGCAGATGGTTGCCAGCGTGTTGCCGCTGACCCACGCCATCGACTTGGCGCGCCCGCTGATGAACGGCGCGATTCCGCCGCAAGCCGGGTTGCACATCACGGTGTTACTGGCCTATACGCTGGTTGGTTTTTATGTGTCGCTGGTGTTGTTCCGGCGGCGTTTATCTAAATAGGAAATCTCATGCTCTGGATCAAGGCGCTTCATATCATTCTCATCACCAGCTGGTTCGCCGGTTTGTTTTATCTGCCGCGAATTTTCGTCAATCTGGCGATGGTCAGAGGCGAGGAAGAGCGTTCACGCTTGCTGCTGATGTCGCACAAGCTGTATCGCTTCGTGACGCCCATAGGTGCGCTGGCGCTGCTGTCCGGTATCTGGCTGTGGCTGGGCTACGGCTTTGCGGGCGTGTGGCTGCACATCAAGCTGACGCTGGTGCTGGTTCTCATCGCGTACCATTTTTATTGCGGCAAGCTGCTCGAAGATTTTAAGCGGGGGCGCAATATGCACAGCCATGTGTGGTTCCGATTTTTTAATGAAGTGCCGGTGCTAATTTTGATCGCGGTCGTTATCCTGGTCACGGTGAAACCGCTATGAACGAACAATTTTTTGCCCCCTGCCCGCGCGGCCTTGAGACTCCGCTGAGCAACGAACTGGCCGAGTTGGGTGCAACGGGCATCAAAGCCACCGAAGGCGGCGTACATTTCGCCGGTGACTGGACGTTGTGCTATCGCGTCAATCTGCACAGCCGCACGGCAAGCCGCGTGCTGTGGCGCGTGGCGACGACCAGTTACAGCACCGAGCAGGACATCTATGAAACGGCATTCGCCTTGCCGTGGGGCGATTGGTTTAATGTGTCGCACACCATCCGCGTCAACATCGCAGCGATCCGCTGCCCTTTGCGGAGTCTGGATTTCGCCACACTGAAAATCAAAGATGCCATTTGCGACAAGTTCCGCCAGCTCACGGGCGAACGTCCCAGCGTGAATACGCAGCAACCGGATATGCGCATTCACGCCTTTCTCGAAGAGACGCGCTTCACGCTGTATCTCGATACTTCGGGCGATGCTTTGTTCAAGCGCGGCGTGCGCCAATACACCAACATCGCGCCATTGCGCGAAAATTTGGCGGCGGGGATTCTGTATCTCACCGGATGGAAGCCCGGTATGCCGTTGCTCGACCCGATGTGCGGTAGCGGTACCTTTTTGATCGAGGCCGCGCAGATGTGGCTGAACATTGCGCCCGGTATCGCGCGCCATTTCGCGTTCGAAAAGATGAAAAATTTTAACGCCAAAAAATGGCAGGAGATTCGTGCCAAGGCCATCGCGGCACAAAAGCCCGTGAGCGTGTTACCGATCTACGGCAGCGACCTGTACGGTGAAGAATTGAAGGCCGCGCGCCTCAATCTGGAAAACGCGGGATTGTCGGAGGCGGTGACGCTCAAGCAGGCCAACGTGCTGGAAATTTCCGCTCCGGCAGAGCAGGGTGTGCTGGTGGCGAACCTGCCCTATGGCGAACGTATGGGCGATGTGGCCGATCTGGAGCTGTTGTATCCGCAGCTGGGCGATGCGTTGAAGAAAAAATTCAGCGGTTGGAACGCGTATTTGTTTACCTCCGATCTGCGCATGCCGAAATTCATCCGCCTTTCCGTTTCGCGCCGCACTCCGCTGTATAACGGCGCGATCGAGTGTCGTCTGTTCGAGTACAAGATGGTGGCGGGCGGAAACCGCAAGCCCGCTTAGAGGCGCTGCACGGCTGATGGGGAGCCCCATCAGTCGCGTCCGGCCTTTGGAGCGTGCCGTCCGCGAGTGATATAATCTGCAAAAATTAAGACAAGGTATTTAAAAGCCCGGTGTTTTTAAATACCTTGTCTTTTCTCACACATTCGCCTGACTTCCAGAAATTTAGACGATTAACAGATCGATGACGCATCTGTGTGTGCAACGATTGAATAGCAAGGAAGCAACCAACCATGAGTTTGAAATGCGGTATCGTCGGTCTCCCCAATGTGGGCAAATCCACTCTGTTCAACGCTTTAACCAAAGCAGGCATTGCGGCGGAAAATTATCCTTTTTGCACTATCGAGCCCAACGTGGGCATCGTCGAAGTGCCCGATCCTCGCATGGACGAGCTGGCGAAAATCGTCAAGCCGCAGCGCATGCAACCTGCCATCGTCGAGTTTGTCGATATCGCGGGATTGGTCGCGGGCGCATCAAAAGGCGAGGGCCTGGGCAATCAGTTTCTCGCCAACATCCGCGAGACCGATGCCATCGTCAATGTCGTGCGCTGTTTCGACGATGAGAACGTGGTGCATGTGGCCGGGCGCGTCGACCCGCTGTCCGACATCGAGGTCATCCTGACCGAGCTGGCGCTGGCCGACCTCGCCGTGGTGGAGCGTACGATTCATCGCGACGGCAAAAAAGCCAAGTCGGGCGACAAGGACGCGTTGAAGCTGGTTGCGATGCTGGAGAAGCTGCTGCCGCATTTGAACGAAGGCAAGCCTGCGCGCACGTTTGCCATGAGCGATGAAGAAAAAGAGATTCTCAAGCCGCTGTGCCTGCTTACCATCAAGCCCGCAATGTATGTCGGCAACGTGCTGGAAGACGGCTTTAAAAACAACCCGCATCTGGATCGTTTGCGCGAACATGCCGAGAAAGAGGGGGCGCCCGTCGTCGCGCTGTGCGCCAAGATCGAAGCGGAACTCGCCGACCTTGAAGATGCAGACAAAAAAGAATTTCTCGCCGATCTGGGATTGGACGAGCCCGGTCTAAATCGTTTGATTCGCACCGGTTACGAACTGCTCGGCCTGCAAACTTACTTCACCGCAGGCGTCAAAGAAGTGCGCGCATGGACCATCCATAAAGGCGACACCGCGCCGCAAGCGGCGGGCGTGATCCACACCGATTTCGAGAAGGGCTTCATCCGCGCGCAGACCATCTCCTATGCGGATTTTGTCGCTTGCGGCGGCGAGGCGGGCGCGAAGGAAAAAGGCAAGATGCGCGTCGAGGGAAAAGACTACATCGTGCAGGATGGCGACGTGATGAATTTCCTGTTTAACGTGTAGTTGGGATTGATTTGGAGTGCGGCGACATTTCGCCGCACTCCAAAGTTGAACGGTGTTTTATTCGCCGTTCAGGAACGCCAGAATATCGCCCTTGAGTTCGGTGAATTCCTGCGCGGACATGTCGAAGTGTTTGAGCACGTCGTGCTCGAATTGATGCCACTCTTTATCCCGTACATTCAGGTGTTCGTCAAGGATGCACTCCGCCATGTGAACCATGCCGATCAGGGTGCAGACATCGGTGCCCGCATGCCCATCCTTTGAAGTAAAGATGGTGTTGTCATGGTGATACAGAATGGCTTTGCACACTTGGGTCGGCAGCATCCAGCTGCGCGTCAGCATATTCCCGACCACGGTGTGGCTGGTGGAGTAGATATCATTCTCGATATCGCAGATGGATTTGCCCAGCTTGCATTGAGTCATTACGGTTTCGCGATATTCAGGATATTTCATCATGAGTACCGGTATGCCGCAGTCATGGAACAGCGCCGTGATATAGGCGTCGTCTTTGGATACGGTGGGGAATTTTGCCGCGATCTTTTCGGCGATGGTTGCAGTCAAACTTGACCGCTCCCAGAATTTTTCGAAGCTTTGTGATCCGCCTCCCATGCTGTGTCGCAGCGAGATGTTTTGTACCAGATTCAGCGTGTTTTGCATGCCCAACACATTGACTGCCTGGAACACCGATGTCACCTTGCTTCTAAGGCCGATAAAAGGCGAGTTGGCCAATTTGATCAGCGGGCCTACGATACCCGCATCGCGACTGATTAAATGCGCAAGGCTGGTAAGATCAGCGGAAGGACGTTTCGCCTCGCGCATGATGGAGGTTAGCGAGGCAGGGCAGGGAGGGATGGTGATCCCCAGTAATGCCTGGTCGGTAATATCGTTTGATAGCTCTGCGTGCATTATCATTTTCGCCTTTTAAGAGTGTGCATGGCCTGCATTTTTGTGGTGCACATGATGCCCAACTCGGATGGAACTCACAATAGGCAAAAATATCTAGTACGCGGCATATAGTCATTGCGCGGATGCGCGCAAAAGTGAATTTTTACAGGTGTCCTTGTTATAATTGCCGCTCAATTCCCCATAAAGCCATCATGAAATTCGTACTGACTCTGTTGCTCGTTCTGCTGTCGCCGCTTTCCCGCGCTGAAATCCTGCTTGCTCAACCCGCTCCGGTCTTGGCTGCCAAGTCCTATGTGCTCTACGATTACACCAGCAATCAGATTTTGGCCAGCCAGAACAGTAACGAGCGCATTCAGCCTGCCTCATTGACCAAGCTGATGACCGCATATGTGACTTTCAGCGCGATCAAACAGGGCAAGTTGTCGCTCACTCAAAAGGTCACGCCGTCAGCATATGCCTTGCGCATTCAGGGCGAAGAGTCGCGCATGTTTCTGGAGCCCGGCAAAACGGTGAAGGTCGACGATCTATTGCGCGGCCTTATCGTTCAGTCGGGCAACGACGCGGCGCGCGTGCTGGCCGAGACTATCGCCAACCACGAGCTGGCTTTTGCCACGGACCTGATGAACAAAGAGGCGCAGCGCCTGGGCATGACCAACACGCACTTCGTTAACGCCACCGGGATGCCCGAAGAGCAGCATTACAGCAGCGCATACGATTTGGCTTTGCTGGCCGCAGCCATCGTGCGCGATTTTCCCGAGTTCTATTACATCTACGCGATACGCGAATTCCAGTACAACAACGTCAAGCAGTTCAACCGCAACCAGCTGCTATGGCTCGACCCCTATGTGGACGGCATGAAGACCGGGCACACGGAAAGCGCGGGCTTCTGCCTCGTCGCTTCCGCCAAGCGCGAGCAACACCGTCTGATCTCGGTGGTGCTGGGGGCGAGTTCGGAGAGCCTGCGCACGAGCGAGAGCCAGCGCCTGCTGAATTTCGGTTTCCAGAATTTTGAAATATTGCCGTTGTACAAAAAAGATCAGCCGGTCAGCTCCGTGCGCTCGTGGAAAGGCACCGAGAAAAAAGTTGACATCGGTTTTCGCAGCGACCAGTTCGTGACCATTCCCAAAGGTCAGCGCGCGCAACTCAAGGCGACCATAGAAACACAGCAGCCATTGATCGCCCCCGTCGAGAAGGGGCAGAAGATCGGCGCATTGAAACTCAGTTTGAACGGCAAGCCGTATGTCGAGCTTCCGCTTATTGCACTGGATAGTGTGGCCGTGGCAAATGTGTTCTCGCGCGGCGTGGATACCATACGTTTGCTGTTCCATTAACGGAGGCTGAGATGACGGTTTACCTGAGCGGCCAGTTTCTACCCATCGCCGAAGCCAAGATATCCGTGCTGGATCGTGGCTTCATTTTCGGCGATGGCGTGTACGAAGTCATCCCGGTTTATTCGCGCCGCGCTTTCCGTTTGGACGAACATCTGCGTCGTTTGCAGCACAGCCTCGACAGTATCAAACTTGCCAACCCGCACAGCAATGCCGAATGGACGCGGCTACTCAATGAGCTGATAGCGCGCAACGTACCTGAAGATCAATATTTGTATTTGCACATCACACGCGGCGTGGCGAAACGCGATCACGCATTCCCCGTTCCGCCGGTGGCGCCCACGGTGTTCGTGATGAGCAATCCGCTGAGCACGCCGCCTGCCGCGCTGCTCGCCAGCGGTATCAGCGCCATCACCGCGCCGGACAACCGCTGGTTGCGTTGCGACATCAAGGCCATCTCGCTGCTGCCGAATGTGTTGCTGCGCCAGATGGCGATAGATGCGGGTTGCGCCGAGACCATTATGATCCGCGACGGTGAGTTCATGACGGAAGGTGCTGCCAGCAACATCTTCGTGGTGAAAAACGGCACGCTGCTCGCCCCGCCCAAAGACAATCTGATGCTGCCCGGCATCACCTACGACGTGGTGCTGGAGCTTGCTGCGGCGAACGGCATCACGCATCAGGTGCGCAAGGTGTTGGTGCGCGAAGTGAGTAACGCGGACGAATTGCTGCTCACCTCTTCCACCAAAGAGGTGCTGGCGATCACACAGTTGGACGGTAAACCGGTAGGTACGGGCAAGCCCGGCGCGATGTTCGCCAAGCTGCACGAGCTTTATCAAAATTTCAAACGGGACGTAATGCGCAAATGATTGACCCGAAAGATAGCCTCATCGAATACCCATGCGACTTTCCCATCAAAGTTTTCGGCGAGGCTCAACCTGGCTTTGCCGAAGCTATCGCCACTGTCGTGCGAAATTATGATGCCGGATTCGATGCCGCCACAATTGAAGCGCGCAGCAGCAGCAAAGCCCGTTACACCTGCCTGACCTGCACCATCCGCGCCACTTCGCGCGAACAACTCGATAATATTTATCGCGACCTGACTTCGCACCCGATGGTCAAAACGGCACTATGAGGATGCGGGATTCGGGATTTGAAACTCGGGAAAGCAGCGCAGAGTATCCGTGGGCTGCACCATTGCATCCCCAATCCCCAATCCCGAATCCTGTAGTTCACTCTTTGGGACTCGTCGAATACCAATCCACCTGGGATGCGATGAAGACCTTCACCGCGCAACGCAACGCCGAAACGCGCGATGAGATATGGTTGCTGCAACATCCTCCCACCTTCACCCAAGGCCAAGCCGGCCTGCCGGAACATCTGCTCGATGCGCACGGCATTCCGGTGGTGAAAATAGACCGTGGCGGACAAATTACCTATCACGCCCCCGGACAGATCGTCGCATATCTGCTGTTGGATCTACGTCGCTGGAAAATCAATGTGCGCGAGCTGGTGCGTCTCATGGAGCAAAGCGTGATCGAGGTATTGGCCGAACACGGTATAGTCGCTTTGGGCCGCGAAGATGCGCCGGGAGTGTATGTCGGGGATGCGAAGATCGCGGCACTCGGTTTGAAGATACGCCACGGCTGCTGCTATCACGGCTTGTCGCTGAACGTGGATATGGACATGGCGCCGTTTTCTTACATCAATCCCTGCGGCTACCAAGGGTTACGCGTGACGCAGATGAAGGATTTTGGGGTGACCGCAACACTCCCTGAAATCGAAAAACAGCTCGCACAACGAATCATCTCGTTACTGCAACTTCACTTGGTGCGGCAGGGGGCGGTTGTTTAGCTCGCGCTACAGCAGGCGTAGCATTACTCGTAATCGCACAGTTCAGCGCGGATTGAATATGTGAACTGGTAGCTGAAGATATAGACCATCCAGTTATATAGGCCATTTGGCATATATCCTGACTAATTGCAGGAGGATAGAATACTCGGCACGAATTTAATGAAATTTTTCTAGGAATGCAGAAAATCACCCCTTTGGGAAGGTCACCTCAGATCGTTCGACTTGTATTTCATCAGTTCCAAAAGAGTGGATTTATTTATGCATCCCAAAAATATTTGCTTATTATTCTGTTGTTTAAATTGTCTGCCCATCTGAGGGTGTCTCGCTCGCTATCTCTCCCGCAGACAAAATCTATAATCGAACACTATCCCACAGAGCCCTTTAAATATTTGCATAAGTATCTGGCGCTCTCTTTCAACACCGATTCCCGCTCGAGCATCTTGGCAAATCACTATCAATTTCTGAGCAGAGTTGTAGCCATTGATTTCATCGACAGAATCTGTCGAGGATTCATTCATCTTTGGGAGGAGGAAATTGAAGGAAATAAATATGCGATAAGTTTGACCTATCCCGAAAATGAAGAAGGGGAGTTTTTTTTGATATTTACTGAGAATGCATCCCGACTTTTCACTCTCTCCTTTACCATCGCACCGGGAAAGTTGCTAAATGTGAGTGATGACCAAGTGATTTTCATTGGTAGGCTGCAGGGCGTTCCCGACCGAAAAGATGCCATCAGGCATGCCAGCAAGTTTTTCCATGACACGTGTCCTGCTTCGTTACTCCTAGCGGCGGTCAGGGGTGTGGCCGCCGCATTGGACATCTCAGGCATGGTTGGCGTTAGTGCGCGAAATCAGGTTTGCGGAGACAGGCTGTCACTCTCCTGCTCTTCACAATCCTCTTATGATGAATTCTATGTTTCAGCTGGCGGACAGAAGCTCAACGAGGAGTTCTATTATCTGAGCGTAACGCCAAATGAAAGGCCGATAAGTTCAATAAAAAATAATCACAGATCGCGCGTGAAAAGAAAACGCGAGTTAAAAAGAAGACTATCTGAGCAAATTTTCATCGCATTTAAAAAGCAGTGCCTCCAATCCGGTGGCTTAGATCATTGAGCTTAGGGCACGGTTGAAACAGAACTGAATGCGATGAAAATTGAATGGATGCTTTGAAGTAAGCACAAGCTCGGTTTCATCCTTGGCGTTGAACTATAATCAGTTGAATAAGAATCTCGTAAGCAGACACCCGTAAATATTTTCTGAGAATCGCTCCAAGCTAAGCGATGTTAGGGCAGTATCGTCTCAGTATTAAAAAACGATCTCTTCCCCTTCGCGCGCCAGCTTCACTTCCAACCCGTTAAGGCTGTCCGCGTGACGTGCCAGTACGGCGGCGAAAACGCGTTCCAATTCATCGTCCGAGCGAGTCGGTTCGTGGTGGGTGCAGTACAACACTTTGACTTCGGCCGCTTTCGCCAGCTCGATGCAGCTGTCGAACGTGCCATGCCCCCAGCCTTTCTTTGCCGGATATTCTTCAGTTGTGTAGGAGCTGTCGGCGATCAGCACATCCACACCGTTGATAGCGTCGATGATCGAGAGTTGCTGGTCGACGATGAGTTGCTCATATTCGTCATAGCCCTCATCGCCCGGTTCATAGATGTTGAAGTAAGGCTCGTGGTCGCCGGTAAAGAACATCGACTTGCCGTTGCATTCCACTCGATAGCCGAGATTTACCACCGGATGATTGAGCATGATGGGTGTGATGGTCGTGCGTCCGACGGCAACGGATTGATGCGGCATCGCGACCACGTATTCGATGCGCGACTTCATCTCGGCCTCGCGTACAGGGAAAAAGCTGTATTGCATTTGCACGTTCATGATGCGATCCGGGCCTTCGCCGGTGATCGGGTCGAACGCGCCATACAGAAAAATTTTGTTGCCAGGAATAAAAATGGGGATGAAGAACGGCAGGCCCTGAATGTGATCCCAGTGGCTGTGCGTATTGAAAATATGCGCGGTGATCGGCAATGATTTCAGCAGTGATTGTGCCAGATGAAAAATGCCCGTGCCGCCATCCAGTATGATTAGGTCGCCGTCATCCGTGCGCACTTCGATGCAGGTGGTATTGCCGCCGTAACGGACTGTGCTCGACCCGGGTACCGGAATGGAGCCGCGTACCCCCCAGAATTTCACTTTCATGAAACTGTTTCCTTGCTAGCCTGAGCATACAATTGCGCTTCTTCCACCAGTTTCGTGATGTCGCCCAAACTGGCGATTACGTCCGCCAACTGGCCGCCGAAGCGCTCGACCAGCACCGGAGGCAGGGCTTCCACGGCAGGATGGCCGGAGGCGCCAAAGCCGAGTTGTTTACTGATCTGATTGGCGATAAACAAACAGACGACCACACCACTCGTACTTTCGGGCGTTTTGTGATGTTCGCGAATGAGGGTGGAAATGCCGCTGGGAAATTGCCACTTTTCCACCAGCATCGCGCCGACCACCGAGTGATCTGTGCCGATGATCTGCTGTTCCGCCGCATGCAGCGAAATCGATTGCTCGTCGCTCAATGTAAGCGCCTGTTTGAATTCTTCCGCCATGAATTGCGCGAACACCACTTTGCCGAAGTCGTGCAGCAGCCCCGCGATATAACAGTCGGTCGGATCGGCATCCGCCACCTTGAATTTTTGGCTCACCATGCGTGCCAGCCCTGCGGTGGTGAGCGAGTGCAGCAGGTAACGCTGCACGTCGAACCCTGCGGCATTGTTCTGCGGCAAAGTGCCCAGCGCGGCAAAAGACAAGGCCATGTTTTTGATGGTGTTCAGGCCGAGATAGACGACAGACTGGTTGACCGAGGTGATCTGCTTGGGAAAACTGTAATAGGCCGAATTGAGCACGCGCAGCAGTTTCATGGTCATCACCGGATCTTTTTCGATGACTGTTACCAAGTCTTTGGGAGAACAATTGATGTCGCGCGACAACTCCAAAATGCGCTGCACGCTTTTGGGGAAAGCCGGCATTTTCTCGACTGCGGCGGCGAGTCTTGTGTTCAAGTCTGTAGGAGTTTCTGACATGCCTCGCATTGTACAAACATTTCGCGCGCGCCGGAGCGGATTCAGAAGCGGCTATAATTACACTCCAGCGAATTCAATTTACCCAAAAAGCCATGAGCAATACAGAACACAAGCAGACCGGCGCCGCCAAAACCGCGCGCAATCCGATCAAAATCGTGCCCTTGCAGGAGCGCCTGCGTAAACCCGAATGGATACGCGTGAAACCCGGCAACAGTCAGGGATACCAGGACGTGAAGCGCATGTTGCGCGAACACAATTTGAACACCGTTTGCGAGGAAGCTTCCTGTCCCAACATCGGAGAGTGTTTCGGCAAAGGCACCGCAACGTTCATGATCCTCGGCGACGTATGCACGCGTCGCTGCCCGTTCTGCGATGTGGCACACGGCAAGCCGCAGCCTCCTGACGCGAATGAACCCGCACAGCTGGCGCTATCCATCGGCCTGCTCAAATTGAAATATGTGGTCATCACCAGCGTTGATCGTGACGATTTGCGCGACGGCGGTGCGAAACATTTTGTCGATTGCCTGACCGCGATTCGTGCCAGTTCTCCGCAATCCAAACTGGAAACGCTGGTGCCTGATTTTCGCGGACGTCTAGCTATTGCGCTGGATGCAATGGCGGCCAGCCTGCCCGATGTGCTCAACCACAATCTGGAAACCGTGCCGCGACTCTACACGCTGGCGCGCCCGGGGGCGGATTACGCGCACTCGCTCAATCTGCTGAAAGAATTCAAGGTGCGCTTCCCGCAGGTCACGACCAAATCCGGCCTCATGCTGGGCCTGGGCGAGACCGACGACGAGGTGCTGCAAGTGCTGCGCGACCTGCGCGCGCACGATGTCGAAATGCTCACGCTGGGTCAGTACCTGCAACCTTCCGACGGCCATTTGCCGGTGCTGCGCTATGTCGAACCGGCCACTTTCAAGATGTTCGAGCAGGCCGCGCTGGATATGGGATTTTCACACGCCGCTTGCGGACCGATGGTACGCAGCAGTTATTACGCGGACGAACAGGCAGAAAGTGCCGGGCTCAGATGAGCGCTGCCCCGCGTTTGCCTGCAATCTACATTCCGCATGGTGGAGGCCCCTGCTTTTTCATGGATCCCATGCCCGGTTTTCCACCCACGCTTTGGGACGGCATGGCGGCCTTTCTGCGCGGCATTCCTGCATCTATCGGGTCGCGTCCCAAGGCGGTGCTGGTCATTTCGGCGCACTGGGAGTGCGCCGAACCCACGTTGCTTGCCTCCGAAAAATACAGCCTCTTGTACGACTACTATGGCTTTCCCGAGCACACTTATCGCCTGATCTATCCGGCAGTCGGCGCACCCGCAGTCGGTGAGCGTGTGCAAGCATTGTTCGCGCAAGCAGGCATTTCTTCCCGCACGGAAGATCAGCGCGGGTTGGATCACGGCGTGTTCATTCCGTTCAAGCTGATTTACCCGGATGCCGATGTGCCCATCGTACAACTTTCGCTATGCAGCGATCTCGACCCGGCCAGACATCTGGCTATCGGCCGCGCGCTGGCCCCCTTGCGCGACGAAGGCGTGCTCATCGTGGGCAGCGGTTTGAGTTACCACAATCTGCGCGATTTTTTCTCACCCGATGCTGCTGCCAATCAGGCTTCGGCACAGTTCGATGCTTGGCTGGGTAATGCGATCAGCGCGGCACCCGCTGATCGCGAACTCATGTTGAGGCATTGGCACGAAGCGCCGGGCGCGCGCGCATGTCATCCGCGCAGCGAACACTTGCTTCCGCTCATGGTAGTTGCCGGCGCAGCCAACACGGATGTGGGGCACATCAGCTACCGCGAAGAGTTGCTGGGCAAGATAATGTCGGCCTATCAATTCGGTCTGGCTCCGGCGAAATAACCGATGGCTACGTTGAGCGCTATTCAGTCACACCTGCGCAACATCGCCGATCCTGCGACGGCGCTCATCTCGCAGCGCTTTTTCAAAACCGCACCGGGGCAATATGGGGCGGGCGATGTCTTCCTCGGCATCAAAGTGCCCACGTTGCGCGCGCTGGTAAAAATATTCCGCGACACTCCATCCAAGACCATCGCCGCTTTGCTGAAGTCGCAATTCCACGAGGAGCGGCTTTTTGCATTGTTGCTGTTGATCGACTTCTACCAACGCGGCAACACCGACGATAAAAAACAGGCGTACGATTTGTATCTTGCTCACACAGCCTATATCAACAACTGGGATCTGGTCGATGTGAGTGCTCCAAATATCGTCGGCGATTTTCTCGCCGACAAATCCCGGCAAGTTCTGTATGAATTTGTGGCATCGGAATCATTGTGGGAGCGGCGCATCGCCATCATCGCCACGTTTCATTTTATCCGCCGCAACGAGTTCGCCGATACCCTGCGCCTCGCCGAACACCTGCTGGACGACCCGCACGACCTCATCCACAAAGCGGTCGGTTGGATGCTGCGCGAAGTGGGCAAGCGCGATCTGGCGGCGGAAGAGGGGTTTTTGCAGCGCCATTACCGCATCATGCCGCGCACCATGTTGCGCTATGCCATCGAACGTTTACCGGAAACACGACGCAGGCAGTATTTGAACGGTATGGTTTGACATTGGGCGTGGGTATAATCCCCGAACCCGCTTCCATTACGACAAGCTGTAGTTATCCACATGCGCGAAGTCTTCAACAATCTCAGCCTCAAGCTCAAGGTGACTTTTTTCACTTTGGGGCTGTTTCTGTTTTCGATCGGGGTAATCACCTATCAATTCACGGGGCACTTGCGCCAATATCTTGAAGTCTCGTTGTTCAATCAGCAATTTGCTGAAGTTTCTTTTGTCGCCGAGAGCATCGACAGCGCCGTCAAGCTGCGCATCGACTCTTTGTCCATGATCGCCAATTCCATCACGCCGAAAATGATGGCGAATCGCACCCTGCTTTCCGATTTTCTGGCAGAGCGCAAAGCTATCTATAAACTTTGCACCTTGGGTGTCATCGTCATTGGCACAGACGGTCAGGGCATTGCCGACTTTCCTGAAGTCGAGGGAAGGGGAAACGCTAGCTTTACCCAAACGGATTTTTATCGCCAGGTGATGACGACCGCCCAGCCGGCCATCGCTAGACCCAGCGTCGGACGCTTCGTCAAAGAGCCACGCCTGGTTATTGCGGTGCCGATTTTCGGAAAGGACAAGCAGATCGCGGGGGTTTTTGCAGGTGTGATCAGCATGAACAATGACAGCTTGTTAAGCGACTTCAATATTAGCGTACACCCCAATACCAGCGGCTATCTGGTCGTTTCTCCCCGCGACAAGCTGTTCGTTGCTGCCACCGACAAAAGCCGTATATTGGAAGCGTTGCCCGTCCCCGGTATCGACAAGATGCATGACCGCTACATGAGCGGCTTTGAAGGTTCCGGTATAGCGCTCAATTCCTTTGGCGAGGAAGAGCTCAGCTCCGCAAAACAGATACCTAGTGCGGGCTGGTTCGTGGTGGGTGTCATGCCGACTGCCAAAGCGTTTCAGCGCATCAGCCACATCCGCAACGAAGCTATTCAGGTGGCCGGGCTGGTGTCTTTACTGGTCACCGCTTTGTTGTGGTTGTTTCTGAGGCACGAGCTTTCGCCGTTGCAGCGCTCCGCTAAACGCATCCGCGAGCTGGATGGCAACAAGACTCTGGTCACCATTCCGCTGGAAGGTAGCGCGGAGATCCGGCAGATACAGGCCAGTTTTAACCAGCTGCAAACCCATATCGCCCACGATGCTGCATTGTTGCGCGAGAACGAAGCGCTGTATCACGCTATGTTCGAGAACAACACGGCTGTCAAGTGGCTGGTCGATCCCGCTAGCGGAGTCATCGTCGATGCGAATCTCGCCGCTGCGTCGTTCTACGGTTGGCCTATCGAACAGTTGCGGAAAATGAACATCACCGATATCAACACGTTGCCCGCCGATCAGATACGCGCGGAAATGGCACGTGCAGAAAGTGAAGAACGCAAATTTTTCCGCTTCAAACATCGGCTGGCTTCCGGTGAAACGCGTGATGTGGAAGTGCATTCTGCGCAGGTCAATTTTCGCGGCAACGCGCTGCTGTATTCCATCATCACCGATGTGACGGAACGCGAGTCGGTATTACGCCGCGAAACGTTGCGTAGTGAGGTGCTGGAGAGTTTGGCGCACGGAGAGACGATCTCTGACATTCTGAATAGGATCGTGCATCTGGTCGAAAGCGAGCAGTCCGATGCAGTGTGTGCGATTATGCAAGTCGATAAAGAAGGCAAACGTCTATTCATCTGCGCTGCGCCGAGTTTGCCTTCCGCGTATCAAGCGGTGCTGGATGGTATGGATATCAGCTCGGAAATCGGTTCATGCGGCATCGCTGCGGCCAGCGGTGAACGCACTTTTCTGGACGATATACAGGCGCATCCGTTTCCTCCCGAATTCAGAAGTTTGGCGCTACGCAATAACATGGCCGCGTGTTGGAGCGAGCCTCTGCGTTCTTCGGATGGCAAGTTGTTGGGTATCTTTTCGATCTATCGACAAGAGATCGGCAAGCCGAGCGCAGGGCAGATCAAACTGATCGAGCAGATGAGCAAGTTGGCGGGCATCACGCTGGAACGCAAACTGGATGAAGAATCGCTGCGCATGTCAGCTGCCGTGTTCCAGACCAGTTCCGAAGCCATCGTGATCGCCGACGAGAAAAATCGCATCGTTGCCGTCAATCCGGCCTTCACGCAAATCACGCAATACTTGCCCGAAGAGGTGATCGGGCACGACCCGAAGCTGTTGAGCTCAGGTAGTCAGCGGGTCGAATTCTATAAAGAAATGTGGCTATCCATCAACGTTACCGGAAAATGGTGCGGCGAGATATTAAACCGGCGCAAGAACGGTGAGACATATTCAGAATGGCTGAACATCAGCACGCTGTACGATGAAAAAAATCAGGTGCAACAGCGCATCGCGATTTTTTCCGACATCACTGAGAAGAAACGCACAGAGGCGATCATCTGGGAGCAGGCCAACTACGACACGCTCACCGGCCTGCCCAATCGCCGCCTGTTCCATGACAGGCTCGAACAGGAGCTGAAAAAAGCCGAGCGGGAAAATACACCCCTCGCGCTGATGTTCATCGACCTGGATCATTTCAAGGAGGTAAACGACACGCTCGGTCATGAAGTAGGTGATTTGCTGTTGCAGGATGCGGCGCGCCGTGTCGCCAAATGTGCGCGCGAAGCGGATACGCTGGCTCGCCTCGGTGGCGACGAATTTACCGTCATCCTGCCCGGCTTGACCGACACGGAACGTCTGGAGAGCATCGCCGGCAACATCATCCGTACTCTTGCCACTCCTTTCCAGATCGCCGCTTCGACAGTTTATGTGTCGGCTAGTATCGGTATTACCATCTTTCCGTCTGATGCCAAAAATCTCGGCACGCTGTTAAAGAATGCCGATCAGGCCATGTATGTCGCCAAGAGCAAAGGGCGTAACCAGTTCAGCTATTTCACCACCTCGATGCAGGAGGCCGCGAACATGCGTTTGCAATTGAGCAACGATTTGCGCGGCGCGCTCGATGCGGGGCAATTAGAAGTGTACTACCAACCTATCGTCGAGCTCGCGACTGGGCATGTCAGCAAAGCCGAGGCGCTGATACGCTGGCATCATCCGACGCTCGGCATGGTCAGCCCCGCGATATTCATCCCGCTCGCCGAGGACATCGGTCTGATCAACGCCATCGGCGACTGGGTGTTTCAACAAGCCGCACTGCAAGCTTTGAGCTGGAATCTCAACAAAGCCCCGCATCTGCATTCTGTGCAGATCAGCGTGAACAAATCGCCGCGCCAGTTCATCGCGGGCAACGTCAATCTGGATGTCGTCGAGTGGATGCGCAAGCTGGCCTTGCCGCCTTCGTGCATCGTGATGGAGATCACCGAAGGCTTACTCATGGACGACCGTGTCGAGGTAAAGGACACCTTGTTGGCGTACCGCGATGCGGGCATCCAAGTGTCGCTGGACGATTTCGGCACCGGCTATTCGGCGATGTCGTATCTGCAACGCTTCGACATCGACTACATCAAGATAGACCAATCCTTCGTGCGCAACATGGTGAACAGCTCGGGCGATCAGGCGATCGTCGAGGCTATCGTGGTCATGGCGCATAAGCTCGGCATGAAGGTCGTCGCCGAAGGCGTCGAAACTGAACAGCAGCGCAGCACTCTCGCCGCTACTGGATGCGATTACGGACAGGGATATTTGTTTGCACGGCCGATGCCGGCTGCCCAATTCGATGAATTTCTGGCAAAGGCCATCGCGGCGGACTGAGTATTACTGTCTGTTTGTTGCTGCCTGCAAAACTACCCGCTCCACCTGCACGCTGGCCGCCCCGTCGCTGAGCCACACTTGCCCGTCCTGAATCGTGCATTGCAGATTCATATTGCGTTGCGCCAGCTTGGCCAGTGCGCGCGTGCTTTCCACAGGCAGATTGACGATGGTGAGATTTTTATGGCGCTCGAACTGTGCGCTGTCTTTCGCGAACCACATATCCGCCACACGTCCGCCATAGCAATACACCATCACCTGATCGGCGCGCCCGCACGCTTTGCGGATCAGCTTCTCATCTGGAATGCCGACATCGATCCATAACACAATCGAACCGGTTAAATCTTTTTGCCACACGTCCGCCTCTTCGTCATTGTTCATGCCTTCGCCGAACTCAAGATATTCGTGCGCATGTAATGCGAACGCCAGCAAACGCACCATCATGCGCTCATCCGTTTCCGACGGATGCCGCGCCAGCGTGAGCACATGATCCTGGTAGTAGTGCCGTTCCATATCCGCGATTTGCAGATTGGCTTTGAAGATGGTTGCTTTGATTGCCATGAGATTCCTAAATGTGTTTTCTGTAGGAGCGAGCTGCTGGCTTCTACTCTACTACCCGTCCGCGCAACGACTTCGTTGCTCCGTGTTTAACTTTTCTCTCCACGCGCTTTCTTTGCGAGCTGTGCGTCGGCTTGGTGGTGCGTCGAACTGTCGGCAACACCGCGATGCTCTGCACCAATTCTTTCAAACGGCGCAATGCCTCACCGCGATTTTTATCCTGACTGCGAAACTCCTGCGCCTTGATGACGACCACGCCGTCTTTGGTGATGCGCTGGTCGTTGAGTTGCAGCAGGCGTTGTTTGAATTCCTCCGGCAGCGAGGAGGTGCGAACATCGAAACGTAAATGCACCGCGCTCGACACCTTGTTCACGTTCTGCCCGCCTGCGCCCTGTGCGCGCACGGCAGTCAGCTCGATCTCGCGTTCAGGGATGGTGACGTTGTGGGCGATGTACAGCATCTTAAAACCCACCACAGAGACACAGAGACACAGAGAAAAGCAAAACCAATAAATCAGAATTTTGGTTTGATGGGTGTTTTTTCTCTTGGCTTTTCCTCTGTGTCTCTGTGTCTCTGTGGTGAATGTTTTTCATCACTTCAATACCGTGATCCGCACATCGCCAAAATTTACCACCTGCCCTGCGCGAATCTTAGCCGTCTTGCGCAACTCCACCTTGCCGTCTACGGACACCACACCTTCCGCAACCAGTGCCTTGCCCGCGCCGCCGCTGTCGCACACGCCCGTGAGCTTGAGCAGGTTGCATAGCTCAACAAACTCTCCGCGCAGTTGAAATTCGAGTTGTTGCATCACAGTTTTACCGCGTGTTCGCGCGTGGTGTGGAACACCACTTTCGGCCAGCGCTCTTGCGTGAGTTTCAAGTTGACATTGTTCGGCGCGAGGTAAGCGAGATTGCCCGCCGCATCGATGGCGAGGTTGTGCGATAACGCCTTCTCGAAATCCGCGAGGATTTTCTTATCGTCGCAAGTCACCCAGCGCGCGCTGGTGGTGCTGGTGCCTTCAAACATCGCGTCCACGCCATACTCGCCCTGCAAGCGGCTGGCTACCACGTCGAACTGCAACATGCCGACCGCGCCCAGAATCAGGTCGCCGCCGTCCAGCGGCTTGAACACCTGCACCGCACCCTCTTCGCCGAGCTGCTGCAAGCCTTTGTGCAGCTGCTTCACTTTGATCGGGTTGCGGATGCGCACCGAGCGGAAAAAGTCCGGCGCAAAGTAGGGAATGCCGGTGAACTGCAACACTTCGCCCTCGGAGAAGCTGTCGCCGATCTGCATGTTGCCGTGGTTGGGCAGGCCGATGATGTCGCCCGCGTACGCCTCTTCCACCTGCTCGCGGCTGGAGGCCATGAAAGTGACCACGTTCGACACGCGAATCTCGCGGTTGATGCGCAGGTGTTTGATCTTCATGCCGCGCTCGAAATGGCCGGAGCACACGCGCAGGAAAGCGATGCGGTCGCGGTGGTTCGCATCCATGTTGGCTTGAATCTTGAACACGAAACCGGAGAACGCCTGCTCGGTGGGATTCACGCGGCGCACGGTGGCATCGCGCTCAATTGGCGCGGGAGCCCAGTCCAGCAGCGCATTCAAAATCTCGCGCACGCCGAAGTTGTTGATAGCCGAACCGAAGAACACCGGCGTCTGCTTGCCGTCTAGGAAGCGTTGCAGATCGAACGGATGCGATGCGCCCTTCACCAGTTCGACTTCCATTTTCAGTTGCTCGATCTCCAGCGGGAACATTTCCGCGAGACGCGGATTGTCGATGCCTTTAATGATCTCGAATTCCTTGGTGTCGCGCTCCTCGCCCGCCTCGAACAGCATGATTTCGTCGCGGATCAAGTGATACACACCGCGAAAAGTTTTGCCCATACCGATAGGCCAGGTTACCGGCGCGCACTGGATGTTGAGCACGGATTCCACTTCGTCCAGCAAATCCAGCGAGTCGCGTACCTCGCGGTCCATCTTGTTCATGAAGGTAATGATGGGCGTGTTGCGCATGCG
This sequence comes from Gallionellaceae bacterium, assembly GCA_009773615.1. Taxonomy (GTDB): domain Bacteria; phylum Pseudomonadota; class Gammaproteobacteria; order Burkholderiales; family Gallionellaceae; genus PALSA-1006. The sequence goes on along the minus strand of WSYA01000028.1, from coordinate 5,160 downwards.
GCACACGTTGAGCAGCTTGATGGTCTGCGCTTCCACGCCCTTGGCCGCGTCGATCACCATCAGCGCCGAGTCCACGGCGGTGAGCACGCGGTAAGTGTCTTCGGAAAAGTCCTGGTGACCCGGCGTATCGAGCAGGTTCACCACGTGGTCGCGGTACTCGAACTGCATCACCGAACTTGCGACCGAAATGCCGCGTTGCTTTTCAATTTCGAGGAAGTCCGAAGTCGCGTGACGCCCGCTTTTGCGCGCCTTTACCGTGCCCGCCATTTGAATCGCGCCGGAGAACAGCAGCAGTTTTTCAGTGAGCGTGGTCTTGCCCGCGTCGGGGTGGGAGATGATGCCGAACGTGCGGCGGCGCGCAACCTCGCGCGAAATCAAATCGCGCGGGACGGCTGCGGGTTCTTTGATGGTTTGTTCGATGTCGTCGGACATGATGCTTGCCTGTGAAAAAAGTTCGCAAGTCTAAAGGCTTGGCGGGGGAATGTCTAACGCGGAATCCGGGGCGCGAGCTATCGAGGTCGCCGACGCAATTTGTCCACATTGCAATCGCGATGTTCTACAAAGCGAGGGTTCAAAGGAAACGCTGGTTTATTCGGTTTCGTCGTTCCCGCGAAGGCGGGAACCTAGTCAAATTAAGGCACTGGATCCCCGCCTTCGCGGGGATGACGAATAAATCGGTACCTTCCGAATACTTCTCAGACTGACGCCCGCTTACCTTTACATCTTGTATGTTGCTTGCACCCACAGGGAACGCGGCGCCATGGGGAGGTCGTTAGGGATCAATCCGGGTGCAAGACTGGGTTCGCGGACATCGGCGTTGAACAGGTTGCGCACGGAGGAAGAGAAGTCCCACTGACCCTTGGTCGGGCTGCGCAAGGTCAGATCCACCGTGGTGTAGTCAGGCACGTTAGGCCGATTGTCGCCAGCGGCGCGCGCGCGATCCAATACCCGGTTGACCTGTGCGCTGGTAAACCAGCCGCTCGAATAGCGCCAGTCGGAGCGCACATAAAAGCGGTGATGGGGCGTGTAGCCGGCATCTTGACCGGTGGCATCGTCGATGGATTCCTGAAAAGAATAGTTGCCCGTCAGGCGCAGTCTGCTGCTGTAATCCAACACTGTTTCCAGTTCCATACCGTTGCCATGTTGGTTGCCGGTGTTGTTGTAGGTTGACCCGACTGCCGGAGCCGGGTTGGGGGCGATGCGGATGATATCTTTCATCTCGTAGCGGAAAAAATTCAGATTGACTTGGGTGTCCCTGCGGGCATGCCAGGTGAAAGCGGCCTCCCATGTTTGGTTGGTTTCCGGGCGCAAATTTGGGTTGCCCCGGCTGACCGGATTGTTGATGCTGTAACTTTCGCTGAAGGAGGGAGCGCGGAAGGCGTTTCCATAAAGTAGTTTTGCGGTCAAGTCGAGCGTGGCATCCCACACCAAGGCCAGACGGGGATTGGTGGTGCTGCCGAAATCGGAATAGTTGTCGTGGCGCACCCCGGCGGTCAGGGTCCAGTCCTTGGCGAAGTCCCACTCGTCTTGGGCAAAGATATAATCAACTTTACGTCGCTGCGGGAGCATAAAGGGGGCTGTGTTGGTGAAATCGATGACCGCGCCTGTCGGTACTGGCGCACCTGTAGCACTGAACGTAAAGTTTTTATATTCGCGGGTCGCGTAAAGGTTCAGATCATCGTGACCCAAGCCGAAACGCAGGCTGTGGTTGCTGAAACCCGAATAGGTAGAAAAGGCGGAAAGCCTGATATCGCGTTCTCGTTTTTCAGGGGCGCCTATCATCCCATCGGGGAAGGTGCCTGTGGGAAATTGGGTGCCCGATGGATACAACATGTAGGGGGTCGGGACCGTGTCGTTATATTCCAAATAGCTGGCAGTGAGACCCGTCCCCCAGTCTTGCGACAAGTTGGGGGAAGTCCAAGAAAGATCGGCAGTAATGCGTTCGCTCTTTGCCTTGCCCACGGGATCTAATGCCGATGCTATGCCGGCGCCGGTTCCCACGTTGTTTCGTAATTTATAGCCGGTGCGCAAGCGCCACTTGTCATAGGCTAGGTCGAGACTGCCGTCGGCGGCATCGTGACCAGTGTTAACAGACCCCGGCGCCAACGATGCATGGGTGCCGAATCTGGTATCGCGCGCTGTTTGGGTGTCGGCAGTGATCGTTTGCCTGAATCCATCGGTGCTACCGACGCGCAGATAGCCTGCCACATCGACCACCCCCCATTGGCCGCCATGCTGCACCCAGGCATCTTTAGTATTGAATGAGCCTCCGCGTATACCGGACTGGGTACCCGGCGTATTTGCCGCTGTTTTGGTGATGATATTGATTACCCCGGCATAAGCGTCGGCACCGTATAGAGCTGATCCGGGGCCGCGAATTACCTCAATGCGTGCGATGTTGTCCACGGGAAGGCCTCCCCAAACTTGGCCCTTGCCGCTAAGATACTGTGTGGTGGTCGGGAGGCCGTTTTGCAGCATCAGGGTTTGTGGGGCGTGTTGACTGTAGATGCCACGAATGACGTAAAGCGGCGTGTAGCTGCTGGCAGAGCGGGCGACATGCATGCCAGCCACCGTTTCCAGTACTTCATCTAAATCGGTTGCGCCCATGGCCTTAATGTTCTCGGCGGTAATCACCGTGGCCACTGCCGGAGCGCGCCGCAAAGTCTGTTTGCTGCCTGTGGCGATGCTGACGGTGGCTTGATCGCCGTAGATCAGGGCAATATCTTCTTCCTCGTTGGATTGGGCAAAGGCGCCGGGCGAGTTGAGCAGTACAAGAGAAAGAGCGAAAAGGAGCCGATAATGGTTTTTCATTTTATTCTCCAAATATAGAACTAGCGTGGCCGACATAACTGTTTTTTTGAGTATAGCTAAAATGCATGCTGTGTGTTCTGTTTGCTGTTTAAGCCATTCTTATGGTTACCCATGCCTAGCAAATTTTTTCGACCGCGAACGTCGGGCAAGCTGTGTATTTTTCCCTTGCTCATTTCAAGGTTCCCAGCGTTTTCATGCGCAGCATCATGGGCGGCACTTCTTCGCCGTCGATGCGCACGTCGAGCAGCGTCGGCCCTTTGCGTTGCAAGATGGTGTCGAAATCGAGATCATCCAGCTCTTGCGGCGAGCGGATGACGTGGCCGGGGATACCCATGGCTTCGGCAAGTTTGCAGTAGTCGACCTGCGGCAGTTCGTAGCCGATAGCTTCGGCACCAGCTAGCCGTTGGCCGTGTTTGACCATGCCCAATGCGCTGTCGTTGAGCACGACAAAAACGACGGTTAGTCCCTCCATGGCGGCCACTGTGATTTCCTGGCCGCTCATCAAAAAAGCGCCGTCGCCGGTGATGCACACTACCGGGCAAGCCGGGTTGCCGCGCGCTATGCCGACCGCCGCGCCGATGGCCCAGCCCATCGGACAAAAGTCCATCATCACGCGCAGCCAGCTAGCCGTTCCCGAGCGTTGGTCGAGTTGCTGGCGTTCGGTTGTTGTTCGCACCTGTCCGATGCGCCTGTCGCGGGGTTGGAGGTAATGGGTCGTCCACACCATGCTGTTGCCGGAGTCGGCAAGAAAGCGCGTGTCGGGCGGGCAGCGCTCGGACAATGTCTTCATGAGGCGTTGCGGCTTGATCGGTGTGACTTCGGAGCTGTAGCTTTCAGGCGCTAGCAAGGTTACCCCGGCTTGGTTTCGGCTGAAGTTTTCCAAGGGCTCTTCTGCGTTTTTGATGTTGAACGACGCGTCGTCTTTTAGCAGTCCGATCAGGTGCTTGCATATAGCACGGATGTTGCCGCGCACATGCAGCAAAGCCATCGGCGAACGCATCAGGTTGTTTTCGGAGTTGTCGATGTGTACCAAGCGTTCATTGAGCAGCGAGTCGCACCAGCCGCCGCTGACAAACTCGCTGAAGCCTGTGCCAAATGCCAGCACAATATCCGGTGCGCTGGACAGAAGGTTGTGTGCGCTGGAGTGGCCACCCATGCCGAATACGCCGCAATAGGCCTTGTGGCGGGGATTGATATAGCCCTTGGCATCGGGGGTGGTGACGAATAGCGCATCGGTCAGTTTGACGAGGAGCATGATCGCTTCGATCGCTTCAATGCATGAAGCGCCGATCACGAATACTACGCGCGGTGATCGCACTAGCTCTTGTTTGAGCCGCAGTACGGCATGGATGTCGATCAGGACAGGTTCCTGTTTGTGTAATGCGGCGAGATCGTAAGTGGGGGTGGTGCTTGGCGCTGCGGCGCGCAGGATGTCGAGCGGGATCGCCAAATGAACGGAGCCGCCGGGCGCGTGATGTGCTTTCGTCAGGGCATTGGTCAGCTTGCGTTCAAATTGACCGGGGTGGGAAATCATGGCGTTGTAGCGGGTGCAGTGGTCGAACATGGCAAAAGCGTTGACGCCGGTGCTGGATGATTCCTGCAATGCGCCCCTGCCGAACGAAGACAGAATAGGAAGGCCGCTGATCGCCAGAAGCGGAACATTGTTGTCGTGGGCGCATGCCACGCCAGTGATCATGTTGGTCGAGCCGGGGCCGGAGGTGGCGCAGCACACGCCCAAGCGTCCCGTCTCGCGGGCATAGCCGTCGGCCATGAACGCCGCGCCCGCTTCATGTCGAGCCACAATCGGCCTGAGCCCCCCGCGCCGCTGGCTGCGCGCCATGGCATTGAACAGGGGTTCGATAGCGCCGCCCGGCACGCCGAATATGTATTCGATGCCGATCTGCTCCAGATAGGCAACTAGCAAATCGGCTACTTCCAGCGTATGAGGAGGAACAGTTTTTGAAGTGCTTGCAACTCGTTCCGTATGGTTATGGATATGCGAAATTTTGGCATCCATGATGTGCTTCCTCCCTGTGTTATTTCACAGCCGTACATCATCGCTAGACGATGATGCGATTGGCGTATCAGCTTATGGCCGATTATTTTTATGTGGGCGATACTACCGTAATTTTTGTGAAGCATGGTTTTTTTACCATGAACAATGTAAGGTCGGCGTAAAGCCTGATACTATCGTGTGCAAGTCAGCAGTCGGGGATGAGCATAGGACTGGAAGAAATACCATAATAAAAGAGGTTCATCTGACAATTGCGTGGGTAAAAGATAATCTATCGCCTCTAACTTGGTTAGGAGGCGAGCAATGGAAAGCAAAGAGTTGTACCGGCACTTGCT
>WSYA01000027.1 GCA_009773615.1 Gallionellaceae bacterium | reverse complement strand
GATCATTCAAAAATACGCGCACATAGTTGACCGCCACAAAAAAATCATCGGGACGCGTTTACGAAGTCCAAATAACCAATTATTAGAGGTGCCCTTATGCCTATTTGGTGCCATTTGTAGAGGCAAATCAGGAGGTCTTTTTAAAAACGATTTTTCCAAGTCGGAAAGCGACTCGTATCTATCTGCTTGAGGAGCATTGAAATGTAAAAGAAAATATACTTGGGGCTGAAATCTTAGCTTCCTTTGAAAAAGGTGAATGGCAACCCGTTCGAAAAGTTGAAGGTGAGATTGCGCGTTTCGCGGCAATGACTTCTGCCTCTCTGGTTAAAAACAAACGGGTCAATATTCGTATCTCTTCGCGGGATCTCGACGATATTCAAGCAAAGGCCACAGAGTAAAGTGATCCCTTATCAGACGTTCAATGGCCAGCGTTCTACCAAATACGTCACAGGACATCTTGTTGAGCCAACGACTCTCGCAAGGGAACGCGTCAAAACGACGTACCGCTTAATTTTAACTGCCGCATTAGCCCAAATATTGCGTGAGACAGGGTAAATAGCTCCCGCGAATTAAATGAGGTTGCAAAATTCCGATGACCTTCCTATAATGCGCCCCTTTTAACGCAAGCCGAATTCTCAAGGAGTCACCATGGCAAACAGCGCACAAGCCAGAAAGCGTGCAAGACAATCGATTAAACAGCGTGAGCACAACACCAGCTTGCGTTCCGAATTGCGTACTGCGATCAAGAAAGTCGCCAAGGCTATCGAAGCCGGTGACAAGGCCGCCGCACAAGCCGTGTTCAACGCTTCTACCAGCGTGGTTGACTCTATCGCCGACAAGAAAATCGTTCACAAGAACAAGGCCGCCCGTCATAAGAGCCGACTGTCCGCCGCTATCAAGGCGATGGCCTGATTTATTGCAGACGATAAGTCTACGACAAAAAGGCCGACGCAGCAGTCGGCCTTTTTCGTTTATGGTTTAAACATTTCAGAGATGTAACAAGACTGGAGAGCTTGCCATGTCACATTTAATGAACACGTATGCCCGGCAACCCGTCACCTTCTCCCACGGGGAAGGTGCTTGGCTATGGGATGTCAATGGCAAGCGCTATCTGGATGCGCTCTCCGGCATCGCGGTCAACACCCTTGGGCATGCGCACCCTAAATTCACCGCTGCGCTTTCCGCGCAGATCGGCAAGCTGATCCACACTTCCAATCTCTATCAGGTACGCGAACAGGAACTGATTGCCGACAAGCTGTGCGAACTCTCGGGCATGCAGGAAGTGTTTCTGTGCAATTCCGGCTGCGAGGCGAACGAGGCGGCGATCAAGCTGGCGCGGCTGTACGGCAACCAGCGCGGCATCGACACCCCGACCATCATCGTGATGGAAAAGGCTTTCCACGGACGCACTCTGGCCACCCTTTCCGCCACCGGCAACCGCAAGGTGCAGGCGGGCTTCGAGCCGCTGGTCAAGGGCTTCGTGCGCGTGCCTTACGACGACCTCGACGCCATCCGTCAGGTCGCGCAACACACGCCCAACATCGTCGCCGTGCTGGTCGAGCCGATCCAGGGCGAAGGCGGCATCCGCACGCCGGACATCAGCTACCTGCAAAACCTGCGCAAGATTTGCGACGAGAACGAATGGCTGCTGATGCTGGACGAGGTGCAATGCGGCTTGGGCAGAACCGGCAAATGGTTCGCATTCCAACACACGGGCATCATGCCGGACGTGATGACATTGGCTAAAGGCTTGGGTTCGGGCGTGCCCGTGGGTGCCTGTCTGGCTGCGGGCAAAGCTGCGGGTACATTCAAGCCGGGCAACCACGGCTCGACTTTCGGCGGCAACCCGCTGGCATCGACCGCTGCGCTGACTACGCTGACCATCATGGAACAGGACAAGTTGCTGACCCATGCCGACAAGCTCGGCGCATGGCTCAAACAGCAACTCAAAGCCAGACTCGGCGGCGTAAAAGGCGTCGTCACTGTGCGCGGACAAGGCCTGATGCTGGGTATCGAGCTCGACAAGCCATGTGCTGTGCTGGTTGCAAGAGCGCTGGAAAAAGGCCTGCTCATCAACGTCACTGCCGACAGTGTGATCCGCCTGTTGCCGTCCCTCATTTTTTCGGAAGCCGAAGCACAACAGTTGCTGGATATGCTGTGTCCGCTGATCATCGATTTCTTGTCGCAGGAAGCCTAAACTTCAGGAATATCTGCCATGACTATCAAGCATTTTTTGCAATTCAAAGACCTTTCCCGCGACGAACTGGAATATCTGTTCGAACGCACCCGCATCATCAAGGAACGTTTCAAACGCTACGAGAAATACTGGCCGCTGGAAGACCGCACGCTGGTGATGATTTTCGAAAAAGCCAGCACACGCACGCGTTTGTCGTTCGAGGCGGGTATGCACCAGCTCGGCGGCTCCGCCATCTACCTGAACACGCGCGACTCTCAGCTCGGCCGTGGCGAGCCGGTGGAAGACGCGGGGCAGGTAATCTCGCGCATGAGCGACATCGTGATGATCCGCACTTTCGAGCAGGACATCATCGAGCGTTTCGCGCGCAACTCGCGCGTCCCGGTCATCAACGGCCTCACCAATGAATACCATCCGTGCCAAGTGCTGGCCGACATCTACACCTACGTCGAGCATCGCGGCAGCATCAAAGGCAAGACCGTGGCGTGGATCGGAGATTCCAACAATATGTGCAACACCTGGTTGCAGGCCGCAGAGATATTGGACTTCAATGTGCACGTCTCCACCCCGCCCGGCTATGAAGTCGAGCCGGAACGCGCCGGACTGTACGGCCACGAGCACTACGAAGAATTCTCCGACCCGATGGAAGCAGCGAGCGGCGCCGATCTGGTGACCACCGATGTGTGGACATCTATGGGCTGGGAAGCCGAAAACGAAGAGCGCATGAAAGATTTCGCCGACTGGCAAGTGGACGAAGACATGATGCGCGTCGCCGCCAAAGATGCGCTGTTTATGCACTGCCTGCCCGCCCATCGCGGCGAGGAAGTCTCCGCTGGCGTGATCGACGGTGCGCAAAGCGTGGTGTGGGATGAAGCGGAAAATCGTTTGCACGTACAAAAAGCCCTGATGGAATATCTCATGCTCGGCAAGATAAATAGTTAAAAACTTTCACCACAGAGACACAGAGAAAGTCAAAAGTGACAACCGGATGTTTCTCATGTTTTTCTCTGTGTCTCTGTGCCTCTGTGGTTGATTTTTTGTTTTTGGGAATTATTAAACATGTCTGACATCAAAAAAGCCGTCCTTGCCTACTCCGGCGGACTCGACACCTCGGTCATCCTCAAATGGCTGCAAGACACTTACCAATGCGAAGTGGTGACTTTCACCGCCGATCTGGGCCAAGGCGAAGAGCTGGAACCGGCGCGCCAGAAGGCGCTGAAGTTCGGCATCAAACCCGAGAATATTTTTATCGACGATTTGCGCGAAGAGTTCGTGCGCGATTTCGTGTTCCCGATGTTCCGCGCCAACACGGTGTACGAAGGCGAATACCTGCTCGGCACCTCCATTGCGCGCCCGCTGATCGCCAAGCGCTTGATCGACATCGTCAACCAAACCGGCGCGGATGCCATCTCGCACGGCGCGACCGGCAAGGGCAACGACCAAGTACGCTTCGAGTTGGGCGCGTATGCGCTGCACCCGAACATCAAGGTCATCGCGCCATGGCGCGAATGGGATCTGCTGTCGCGCGAAAAGCTGATGGCTTATGCCGAGAAAAACGGCATTCCGGTCGACATGAAACACAAACAAGGCGGCTCGCCTTACTCGATGGATGCCAATCTGCTGCACATCAGCTTTGAAGGCCGTCATCTGGAGAACCCGGCAGCCGAAGCCGAAGAGAGCATGTGGCGCTGGACGGTGTCGCCGGAAAAAGCACCGGATGCCGCTGAATACCTCGACCTCGAATTCGTCAAAGGCGACATCGTGGCCCTGAACGGAACCAAACTGTCGCCCGCGCAAGTACTGACCAAGCTCAATGAACTCGGCGGCAAGCACGGCATCGGTCGCCTTGATCTGGTGGAAAACCGCTATGTCGGCATGAAGTCGCGCGGCTGCTACGAAACCCCCGGCGGCACCATCATGCTCAAAGCGCACCGCGCCATCGAATCAATCACGCTGGATCGCGAAGTGGCGCACCTCAAGGACGATCTGATGCCGCGTTACGCCAGCATGATTTACAACGGCTATTGGTGGAGCCCCGAACGCCTCGCGTTGCAAACCCTGATCGACAGCACGCAACAGACCGTCAACGGCTGGGTGCGGGTGAAGTTATACAAGGGCAATGTGATCGTGGTCGGGCGCGACTCGAAAACCGATTCGCTGTTCGATCCGACCATCGCCACCTTCGAAGACGACAAGGGCGCATACGACCAAAAGGATGCGGCAGGCTTCATCAAGTTGAACGCGCTGCGCCTGCGCATCGCGGCGAATCTGCACAAGCGCAAATAACCGGCAAGGGGAACGGCGTGATCCATGAACTGAGCGGCGACATTCTGCTAAGCGGCGCCAAGGCAATCGCCCAGGGCGTCGCGCCGAACGATGACTTTCATCACGGCCTCGCGCTGCAACTGCGCGAACGCATGCCCGCGATGTACAAAGATTTCCGCCATTTCTGCCAGACCCAACATCCCAAGTCCGGCGGGCTGTGGACGTGGATGAGCAGCGATGGCCATTTCATCGTCAATCTGTTCACCCAGGAGGCCGCTTACGCGCACGGCAGCAAGCCGGGCGATGCCTCGCTCAGCCACGTCAACCATGCCCTGCATGCCTTGCGCAGTCTGATCGAAAAAGAAAAATTACCCAGCATCGCCCTGCCCCGCCTTGCCTGCGGCGTGACAGGACTGGAATGGGACGATGTCAAACCGCTGATCGAGAGGCATCTCGGCGATCTCGGCATCCCGGTGTACGTGTATGCCAATTATCAAAAAGGCGTCAAAGCCAACGAACCCACCAAAGCTAAATAAGGAAATCTCATGTCGCAATTCGATAATGTCAGCGTAGTCAAAAAAGCCAACATATTCTTTGATGGAAAATGCGTTTCGCACTCGGTTCTCTTTGCCGACGGAACACGCAAAACCGTGGGCGTGGTGCTGCCCAACAGCCAGCTCACCTTCAACGTCAGCACGCCTGAACTGATGGAGATTTCTGGCGGCGAGTGCCAGGTGAAGATTGCGGGCGAGTCCGGCTTCAAAACCTACAAAGAAAGCAGCAGCTTCAAGGTCGCCGCCAACAGCAGCTTCGAAATTCATACAGGTGCGGACGCGGTTAATTACGTTTGCAGTTTTGGTTGATTGAACTTTTTGTAGGTTGGGTTAACGTTTTCTGCGCAACCCAACCTACATTATTTGAGGGAGCACACCATGCCAACATTCGACATCGTTTCCGAAGTAGACAAGACCGAAGTCAAGAACGCGCTCGAACAGACCAACAAAGAAGTCAGCACGCGCTTCGATTTCAAAGGCTCCGACGCCCGCGTCGAGCAGGCGGAACTGAAGCTCACCGTATGGGCCGACAACGAATTCCAACTCGATCAGGTGCAAGACATCCTGAACGGCAAACTGACCAAGCGCGGCGTGGACATCAAATGTCTGGAGATCAGCGACAAGATCGAAAAGGTCAGCGGCAACAAGGTGAAACGCGGTTGCGAAGTGAAGGAAGGCATAGAGATCGAACTAGCGAAGAAGATCGTCAAACACATCAAAGACAGCAAGCTAAAAGTGCAAGCCAGCATTCAGGGCGACACAGTGCGCGTCACCGGCAAGAACCGCGACGACCTGCAAGACGCTATCGCCTTCGTCAAAAAGACCATCACCGACTTCCCGCTGCAATATCAAAACTTCCGCGACTAAAACAATGAACCTCATTTCCACGTTACGCCTGACCTCCTTCTACTGTGCCGCATTGCTGACACTGGCATCGGCACATTCCGCCTGTGCCGCCGAAGCAACCAGCTTCCCTGCCGTCGTTGTTGATGACGTCGCAACCGTTTTCACGGCTCCGGCCAGATGGGAAACGCAAGACTGGAAGACTGCGGGCTGGGCAACCTTGGCGGTCGTAGGCGTTGCCGTGGTTGCGGATCGCCCGGTTCGAGATTTCATGTGCAAACAATCCAAGATTAGTAGCTGCCCGGAAGCTGGCCCCAACGCTGAAGTAAAAAATTCCGCGCTGACCACGATAGAGAATTTCGGCCAGACCTATGCGCTGGGTGTAATGGGGGGCTTTTATCTGGCGGGGGTCATAAGCGACAATGAGAAATCGGTTCAAGTTTCACAAGACCTCGTCGCGGCAAGTTTATCCTCCGCGCTTGTCAACCAGTCCATCAAGATTTTTGCCAACCGCAGCCGCCCGCGCGACAATCAGGGCACCGATGACTTCAAAGGCTTCACCGGGCTCAACAACAACAGCTCCTTCCCTTCCGGCCACACCACGGAAGCCTTTACTCTGGCATCGGTGATCGCATCCCACTACGAGGAAACCTGGGTCGGCGCCACAGCCTATTCCGTTGCCGGGCTGGTGGGCGTTGCGCGCATGTACCACGATGCCCACTTTGCCTCGGACGTGGTCGCCTCGGCATTGATCGGCACATTTGTGGGCAAGAGCATCGTTAAACACAACCGCACGTTGCGCACCGGCAAAGTCGCCCTGCTCCCGATGATCGGCCCCGATTTCGCGGGCGTACAAGTCGTCGGCAATTTCTGATTCGGCTCGCCCATCCCATGCCTAAAGTGCTCGTTCCGCTGGCCCAAGGTTGCGAAGAGATCGAAGCCGTCACCGTGATCGACATCTTGCGCCGCGCGAAGATCGAGGTCGTCTCTGCCGCACTTGATGCGCAACCTGTACGTGCGAGCCGTGGTGTGATGCTCTTGGCGGACACCACACTGGAGTCAGCGCTACAACATGAATTCGACATGATAGCGCTGCCCGGCGGACAGCCCGGCAGCAACAATCTCAAGGCTGATGCCCGCATTATCGCGTTGCTCCAGAAAATGGCCGCGCAGGGAAAATATATCGCCGCGATCTGCGCCGCCCCGTCCGTGCTGGCCACGGCAGGACTGCTTGATGGCAAGCAGGCAACCAGCTTTCCCGGCGCGCTCGATCCGTTTCCGCTGGTGCAGCAGCAACACGCTGCTGTGGTAACAGATGGCAAGTTTGTCACCTCGCGCGGCCCCGGCACCGCACTGGAATTCGCCTTGACGCTGGTCGAACTCCTGCTCGACAAAACGAAGCGCGAGGAAGTCACTGCTGGACTGCAACGCTGATGCGCTTTAACTTTTGGCGGCGTTACCTCGACGGCAACCCGGAGTATCTGGCACATTATTATTGGTGGGCTTACCTTGCACCGCGCGGCATCTGGTTCTTCGATCACTACCCGATCATCAATCTGATTCTGTTCGGGCAATATCGCGCCATTCTCGACGAAGTGATGCGCCGCTATGCGCCGTTGCAGAGCGCGCGCACCCTGCAACTCACCTGCGCCTACGGCTCGCTGACCCCCACTCTGGCGCTTTGTGCAAACACTCGCGAACTGCATATCACGGATGCTGCCGCCATTCAGCTCGCCGCCACAAAAACCAAATTGCACGCCGTTTCGCGCCACGCCACGATGGCGCGCATGAATGCCGAATTTCTGGCCTACGCCGATGCCAGCTTCGATAGCGTGATTATATTTTTCCTGCTGCACGAGCTTCCTGCGGCAGCACGCGAACGCGCATTGAGCGAAGCGATACGCGTATTACTTCCCGGAGGGCAGCTGCTGATCGCTGAGTACGGCGAGAATCGCGGCAAACACCTGCTGCACCGCTTCACGCCTTGGCGCTGGACGCTGGAAAAACTGGAGCCATTTCTGCACAATTTCTGGCATAGCGATTTGCATGGGCAACTTAACAGGCTTGCGGCAAAACAGGGGAAACAACTGCATGCCAGCCCCGAGACCCCACTGCTGGGCGGCTTCTACCGTGTCATGCAATATCGTGCTTAATCGCCTTCGACTCCTGCCGCCCCCGGTCATCGCGCTGCTCCTGCAAATTGCCGCCGCGTTGATCACAGCCGTCATCGCCTTCGTCATGCGCGGTCAAGTGAGCGTCATAGCGCTGGCGTTCCTGTGCGGCATCATCGCCACGCTGTTAAGCCACCTGTTCGGCTTAGCCAAGTGGTGGCTTCCCATTCAACTGTTTTTTCTGCCCGCCTTGGCGGGGACGCTATCGCTCGAACTTTCACCAAACTGGTTTCTCTTCACCTTTCTCGTTCTGCTCGCCGTTTATTGGAGCACCTTCCGCACCCAAGTCCCGCTCTACCTTTCCAGCAAAAAAGTCTGGCATGCATTGGTCGATCTCCTGCCCCCTGCCACACAAAACAAATCCCTCGCTTTTATGGATCTGGGTTCCGGCTTGGGCGGAGTGCTCGCGCATCTGGCCACGGCGCGCCCCGATGGCTGCTTTTACGGCGTAGAGTCTGCGCCCTTGCCATTCCTGTGGAGTTGGCTGCGCCTACAGCAAAATAAAAATTGTGAAGTACGCTGGGGCAGCCTGTGGGATTGCAACCTTGCGCAATACGATGTGGTGTTCGCCTACCTCTCCCCGGTACCGATGGAACAGCTTTGGCACAAGGCGAAAAAAGAGATGCAGCCGGGCAGCCTGTTCATCAGCAGCACCTTCAATATTCCCGATCAATCACCCCATCAAACGATTCAGATCGACGACTTGCATCATTCCACGCTACTGGTTTGGCGAATGTAGTTAATTATTAACCAAAAAAAACAAAGTGTTACGTTTCTTCTTCACAGTGGGGCATTTTTTCGCTAGGATGCGACTTGAATTTTTTTACGCCCCTTCTCAAATTTACTCCGCAACATCATTTTTCTGATCCATTACTAAAGCGAGATCCAACATGAGCGAACACATCCGTTATGTCACCGATGACACTTTTACTGCCGAGGTGCTGCAATCCCCGCTGCCTACGCTGGTCGATTACTGGGCTGAATGGTGTGGCCCTTGCCGCATGATTGCGCCCATTTTGGATGAAGTGTCCAAGGAGTACGCAGGCCGCATCAACGTTGCCAAGATCAACGTCGACGAAAACCAGCAAACCCCACAAAAATACGGCGTGCGCGGCATCCCGACATTGATGCTGTTCAAGAACGGCAACATCGAAGCGACCAAAGTCGGCGCATTGTCCAAATCCCAACTCACCGCCTTTATTGACAGCCACATCTGAACCCTTTAATCTCGCGCCTGCAACTTTCCTGCTTCGTCCCCAGACTCATACAAAAACCATAAAAGACATTCAAGACAGTTCAACCGCGCGGGATTTTTCCGCTTAACCGCTACATTCCCTGCAACCCCTCCTAACCTCCGCACACTCCCATCCCTATGCACTTATCCGACCTCAAGACCAAACACATCACCGAACTGGTGGAAATGGCCACCACCAATCAAATCGACAATGCCAACCGCATGCGCAAGCAAGACTTGATCTTCGCTCTGCTGAAGAATCAGGCGAAAAAAGGCGAAAGCATCTTCGGTGAAGGTACGCTGGAAGTGCTGCCGGATGGTTTCGGATTTTTGCGTTCACCGGATACTTCCTACCTCGCCGGCCCGGATGACATTTACGTCAGCCCCAGCCAGGTGCGTCGCTTTAATTTGCACACAGGGGATTCGATCGAGGGGGAGATCCGCACCCCCAAGGAAGGTGAGCGTTATGTGGCGTTAGTCAAAGTAGATAAAGTCAACGGCGATGCGCCCGAGAACGCCAAGAACAAAATCCTGTTTGAAAATCTGACCCCACTTTTCCCGACACAGCAAATCACACTGGAGCGCGACATCCGCGCTGAAGAAAACATCACGGGTCGCATCATCGACATCGTCGCGCCGATCGGCAAAGGACAGCGCGGTTTGCTGGTCGCCTCGCCCAAATCGGGCAAGACGGTGATGCTGCAACATATCGCCCACTCCATCGCGGCCAACAATCCGGACGCGACATTGATCGTATTGTTGATCGACGAACGCCCGGAAGAAGTAACCGAAATGAGCCGCTCCGTGCGCGGCGAAGTGGTCGCATCGACTTTTGACGAACCCGCAACCCGTCACGTACAGGTTGCCGAAATGGTGCTGGAAAAGGCCAAGCGTCTGGTCGAACACAAAAAAGACGTGATCATTCTGCTGGATTCGATTACCCGTCTGGCACGCGCATACAACACCGTCATCCCGTCTTCCGGCAAGGTATTGACCGGCGGCGTGGATGCGAACGCACTGCAACGCCCCAAGCGCTTCTTCGGCGCCGCGCGCAACGTCGAGGAAGGCGGCTCGCTCACCATCATCGCCACCGCGCTGGTCGACACCGGCTCGCGCATGGACGATGTGATTTACGAAGAATTCAAAGGCACGGGCAACATGGAGATCCATCTGGATCGCCGTATGGCCGAGAAAAGAATCTACCCCGCCATCAACGTCAACCGCTCCGGTACACGCAAAGAAGAATTGCTGATCAAGCAGGACTTACTGCAACGTATCTGGGTGTTGCGCAAGCTCCTGTATCCGATGGATGAGCTTGATGCGATGGAGTTTTTGCTGGACAAGGTCAAGGCGACCAAGAACAACGCCGAATTCTTCGATTCCATGCGCCGTTAAATCCCCCGACTTCGCCGCCATCCATTTACGAAAAAATGGTTTTGACGGCTAGTCGAGTTTATGTATAATGCGCGGCTCTGTAAAACCGCATTCAAGCGAGGACGTTATGTACGCAGTAATCAAAACCGGTGGTAAGCAATATCGTGTCATCCTGGGCGAAACCCTAAAAATTGAAACCATTGTCGGCGATGTTGGCGGCGCGATCGTATTGGATCAAGTGCTGATGGTTGGCAACGGCGACAAGCTGTCAGTCGGCAAGCCTCTGTTGACTGGCGCCACCGTTAAGGCGTCCATCGTTGCCCACGGCCGCCACGACAAGGTAAGCATCTTCAAAATGCGCCGTCGTAAGCACTATCAAAAACATCAGGGTCATCGTCAAAACTATACCGAAATCCGCATCGACGGTATCTCGGCTTAAATTCTGAAGGAGTAACAACATGGCATCGAAAAAAGGCGGGGGCAGTACCAGTAACGGCCGCGACTCACACTCAAAACGACTCGGCGTAAAAAGCTACGGCGGCGAGTTGATCAGCGCCGGCAGCATCATCATCCGTCAACGCGGAACCCAAGTTCACGCGGGCGACAACGTCGGCATGGGCAAAGATCACACCTTGTTCGCCAAGATCACCGGCAAAGTGCAGTTCGCCATCAAAGGTGCATTGAAGCGCAAGACAGTTAGCATCGTCGCGGCTTAATCGCTTCCGACGAAATGCAATAGGCCCTATCTAACAGGTAGGGCTTTTTTGTTTTAGTAGCACAGGAATCCACCCATGAAATTCATCGACGAATCGAAGATCGAAGTCATCGCAGGCGACGGCGGCAACGGCGCGGCCAGCTTCCGGCGCGAGAAATACATCGCCAAGGGTGGCCCGGACGGCGGCGATGGTGGCTGGGGCGGCAGCGTCTATGCCATTGCGGATCGCAACATCAATACGCTAGTCGATTATCGCTTTGCGCGCATGCATCGCGCCAAGAACGGCGAATCCGGTCGCGGCGCGGATTGCTACGGCAAAGGCGCGGACGATATATTCCTGCGCATGCCGGTCGGCACGGTCATTACCGATTTCAATACTGGCGAACAGATCGCCGACCTGGCGCACGACGGCGAAAAAGCCCTGCTTGCCCAAGGCGGCAAAGGCGGCTTGGGCAATCTGCATTTCAAGTCCAGCACCAACCGCACCCCGCGCCAGTGCACACCGGGCACGGAAGGCGAACGCCGCGAACTGCAACTCGAATTAAAAGTGCTGGCCGATGTCGGTCTGCTGGGCATGCCCAACGCGGGCAAGTCCACCTTTATCCGTGCAGTGTCTGCCGCGCGTCCCAAAGTTGCCGACTACCCGTTCACCACCCTGCATCCGAATCTGGGTGTGGTGCGCGTCGACACGGAAAAGAGCTTCGTCATTGCCGACATTCCCGGCCTGATCGAAGGCGCGGCGGAAGGCGCGGGTTTGGGGCATCAATTCTTGCGCCATCTGGCGCGTACCCGCCTATTGCTGCATCTGGTGGATATTGCGCCGATGCACGAAGGCGTTGACCCGGTGTATGAAGCGCACGCCATCCTGAACGAGTTGAAGAAATACGACGAGGCGCTGTACCAGAAACCGCGCTGGCTGATTCTGAACAAGGTCGACCTGCTGGAAGATCGCGATGAAAAAATCGCCGCCTTCCTGCGCGAATTCGGCGAAGACACGCGTCACTTCACCATCTCGGCCATCAACGGCGAAGGCTGCAAGGAGCTGACCTACGCTATCATGGAGCACCTGACACAGCTTGCCGAACAAGAGCGCGAAGCCATCGCCGCAGGTGCTCAGGAAACCGAGATCAACATTAACGAACAATAAATTTGCGCTGATGAAAACCGCCCTCCTCCACGCCAAACGCATCGTCGTCAAAGTCGGCAGCAGCCTCGTCACCAATCAGGGCGAAGGCTTGGACACCGCAGCCATCGGCAACTGGGCGCAACAGATCGCCACCCTGCGTGCTCGCGGCTGCGAAGTGGTGCTGGTCTCTTCCGGGGCAATCGCCGAAGGCATGCAGCGTCTGGGCTGGAAACAGCGTCCCAGCGCGGTGCATGAGCTACAGGCCGCTGCCGCCGTGGGTCAAATGGGCTTGGTGCAGGTGTACGAAAGCTGTTTCAGCAAACATGGCCTACGCGCCGCACAAGTGCTGCTCACCCATGCCGATCTGGCAGATCGCGAGCGCTATCTGAATGCGCGCTCCACTTTACGCACTCTGCTCACCCTCGGCGTCATTCCCATCATCAACGAGAACGACACGGTAGTCACCGACGAAATCAAGTTCGGCGACAACGACACCTTGGGCGCACTGGTCACCAACCTGATCGAAGCCGATGCGCTGATCATCCTCACCGACCAGACCGGCCTGTTCAGCGCCGACCCGCGCAAAGACCCGAACGCCACGCTCATCAGCCTCGCGCAAGCGGGCGATGCCTATCTGGAAACCATGGCAGGCGGCGCAGGCAGCTCCATCGGGCGCGGCGGTATGATCACCAAAGTGCTCGCCGCCAAACGTGCGGCACGCAGCGGCGCGCACACCGCCATCGCCTCCGGCCACGAGCGCGACGTGATGCCGCGTTTGCTGCAAGGCGAAAGCATCGGCACCCTGCTCACCGCCTCCGCGCTGGCGCTTGACGCGCGCAAACAATGGCTGGCCGACCACCTGCAAGTCAGCGGAAAAATCAAACTGGATGCAGGAGCCGTGCGCGCCTTGCGTCACGAAGGCAAGAGCCTGCTCCCTATCGGCGCAAGCGAAATCAGCGGCGAATTCCAACGCGGTGCCGTCGTCGCCATTCTGGATGAGAACGGCGCAGACATCGCACGCGGTTTGATCAACTACAACGCCGACGAAGCGCGCCGTATCGCCCGCCATGCCAGCAACGAAATCGAATCGATTCTAGGGTATGTGGATGAACTGGAATTGATCCATCGGGATAACCTAGTATTGCTGTGAAACAGCAAAACCAGATTGTGGCGTAGGTCCATGCCCTTGTCGGCGATAAGCGGTGGTTTGATCGCCCAGAGCTACGCAGCAAATTGCCTGACTAGACGCCCACACGAACCGTTACACCAAGCCCATGTTCTTGGCTTGTAAGGCAGCCTCAGCGCGTGAGGTGATGTTCAATTTCCGGTAGATGTTCTTCACATGGTCACTCACCGTATGGCGCGAGATGCCGATCTCGACCCCGATATCGGCGATGTTGATGCCGCGTGCCAAATGGGCCAGCACTTCGCGTTCGCGTGGCGAGAGTTGCGCGTACTCTGCCTCAAGCTCCGAGGAGGCTGGCTGTTGCGCGACATGGAAGTAATCGAGCAAGCGGCGAGCGATGGCGGGCGATAAGGGGGGATGGCCTTCGCTGATACCGCGAAGTTGTTTCACCAATTGCTCGGGCGCCTGATCTTTGAGCAGATAGCCTCGTGCCCCAGCACGCAGGGCAGGGAATAGATGCGCATCGTCATCGAATATCGTGGCAACCACGATCATGCTCGATGGAAAGCGGGATGCCATCGCCTCCACCACCGTTGTGCCATCACCATCCGGCAAGGAAAGATCTATCAGCGCCAAATCGAATTTGAATTGGTTGATGATACTGAGTGCTCCCGCGACACTGGATTCACACCTCACCCTGACCCCGGGATAAGCGGTCTGCGCGACCTCACGCAGCATCTCTTGCGATTCGGGCATGTCTTCTAGGATGAGTGCGACTTTCATTGCAACGGCACCGTGAGGGTCAGCTGCACCTTGTCATTACTCGATGAGATGTTCAAATTGCCGCCCATCTCTTTCATGCGCCCACGGATGTTGCGCAATCCGTAACCATCTTGCCAAGTGAGAGGGTCTGCGATGTCGCCGTCGTTCTCCACGACCACTTTCATCTTTGTCTCGCTCGCTTCGACCGCCACTTGAATAGACTTCGGCGATGCATGCTTGAGCGCATTGGTGATGACTTCGCGCATCACCGATTCCAACATGCCTTTCATGCGCGGAGGCAGATCGACTTCTGGCACATCCTGCGCTTGAGTCCAAGACAGCTGACACTTCGCCACTTCGCAACGCGAATTCGCTTCGGCACGCCAATCAGCCAGTGCATCACGCAATGGCACGGGCTGCGAATCCATGGCGGCGATAGAGGTGCGCAGATCTTTCATCGCATCGCGCGCAAGTTCTGCGTCGGGGGTGCCGCGCAGATGATGGATGAGCTTCAACAAACGCGCCCCGATGTTGTCGTGCAGATCGCGGCCGATACGTAACCGCTCTTGTGCCACGCCTTGCTCGTAGCTAGAACGGCCTCCCATCACCTGATGTAGGAGTTCGCTCAACGCCACCGCAAAATCCGCATCACGCGTAGAGAACAAACGGATGCCTCGACCTGCATAGCGCAAAGTATAAGAAGGCAGGGTGGCACATGCGGGCACTTGCAAGGCAAGGCCTTCCTCGCGCACACCCGCCTCTTTGGTATCAACCTCTCCCTGCTTTATCTCCAAGGGTTCGAAGACGCGCATCAAGAATGATTCCCAGCGGAATTTTTGTTCACTGTGCGAAGCAGTGAAGGCGATAGCCGACAGATCTGGCAACAAAGACTCGAACTTGGGGTAATGTTTCTTGACGATGTGCTGCCACAACCATTGTCGAAGCGGGAAATATAACCAGCCCGCGATCAACAGACTCACACCAAGCGAGGCGGCTTCAGTCAAGCCGAAGTAGATGAGCAAAGCATCCAGCGCGGTGACCGATAACGCACCGCCTACCCACATGAATCCGCGATACGCCCATTCATCCATATCGAATAACTGGTAGTGACGCAAGCCGAGGGCGATACCTATGTAGATGAGTAAAAAGTATCCGAACGCATACCCTTGTTTTGGCATGTCGAACAAACCCAGCACCTGCGATCCAACCGTAATGAAGATAAATAAGCCGCTACCAACAAGAGTAGATAACGTAAACCAACGCAATGCCGCACGCTCTAGCGGTTGGCCGCGTGTCTTGCGCCATTGCACCACAGCGAAAACTATAGCCAGTAGCATCTCTATCGATACTGGCATACGTGATCCCCAATCCTGATCGGGTGCCCAGCGGAACACATCCCCAGTCAACCAAAGTCCGAAGATGGCGGGCAACCATACTAGGTGTATCGGACGAACCAACCTGCGCGGATAAGTCATAAATATGGCTATCAACGCACAGCCGAACATGAATGCGCCAAAATGATTGAACGATGCGAGCCAACGGAAGATCTCACCCTGCAACGCCAATTCACGTGTGCTGTAAATCGCGGCAGGCATAGTGAACATAGGAAACGACAAGCCTGAGAGCCAGAACATGCGCGCCGCCCAATCTTCTTTACGTAACAAGAATATCCAGCTGGCAATCAAGAAGCCGATGAACCCAACAATCACTTGGAACCAAAACACCATAGGCAGACTGGAAAGCGGGCGTTTAGTTGGTGTCACCGTCGCTTGTTTTTCTGCGCCCGATGCTTCAGCCCACACCAAAGTCACTTGCTTATCACTCAACATCGTATCGAATGTCGTCTGACGAGCGAAAAAATCAGCCATCTCAGGATAAGTATTGAAAAAGTCAGGCTCTTCAATAAGGTCCGAAGTCAAAATATCTTGCGACACCCCTGTTGCAGAAACGAGACGCTTTACCTCCACACCCTCAGAAATCTGTTGCGCCAAAGCCTCTACAACCTGAACGACCCGCACCTTGTCATCCACGACCGCCATCTGCACACCCATCCAAGGTTGCTTCAGTGCGAACCACGCGGCGCAAGCAGACATCACCACACTGCCCAACGCAAGGACTAACAATGCATAAGTGGGCCTTTTGTATATAGACAGCATCTTTCAATCACCAATAGATTCAATGAAGAGACTTTAACAAATGCAGGCATTAAAGCCACCCCCGCGTTCGCGGGATTGTGTGAAACACCTCACTCCTTGAGAATTCACCCGCCTAGAGAATCGTGAGCGTGCAATTCGACGCTCACACAAACTGAGCAAATGGATCATCCACTCATTCACGGAGGTTTTAATGTCAAAGAACATACTTATCAAGTTAGTCCCTGTGTTGCTTGCAGGACTCATACTCACAGGCTGCGGCAGCCCAGCACCAATGTTAAAGCCAACACCCGATGCGTTCAATTTCGCGCCAAGCGCAGCGGATCTTGGCAAAGAAGCCAAACAGAATCTAAAAGTAGAAGTTTTTGGTGACGGAATAAAAAACACGAAAAAATTCGTGATAGGCGCTTTTCAGGTTCGCGTGAGAAGTGACCTGACTGGAGAACACGATCAAAAATTAAAGGCCAATAATTTCCTGGGCGAGGGAAATGAAGCGCTGTTTCAAAAAGCCACAGATAACTTATATGCAGAATTTGTGACCAACTTAAAACAGCGCGGAATTGAAGTCGTCAACCTTTCCACCCTCAAGAAATATCCTGAGTATAAACAATCTGGCAGTAATACATCTTCAGTGGGCAGGCACGACCTTAAAGGGGAGTTTCCCAGCGGGCATGGTGCTACGCTGAATGCGACCACAGTCGGTTCCGACGAAACTGAAGATGGTGGTGCGGGGGGCGGTGACAATAGCCTTGGACGGATTACAACGAACTGGTTTGGATCAAGCGATTCTAACTATAAAATATTTTATCCGGCAGCGACACCTGGACTGAATTATGTTCGCAACATTGTTACGTTATTTACCCCGACAGATTTTCCGGTCGGCGATGACATCGTAACAAAAACAGAGCTTCCCAAAGCACTGCTTGATGCGGCCGCCAATGACAAACTGGGTGTTATCACGGTTGCATTTGAAGTTGAACTTCTCAAATTCCGTAGAGAAAAAGATGAATATAACATTGGCAATGATACAAGAACAGTATGGCGAATGAGCAACGCTCCGATGCTACGCACCAGACTAACTGCGCTGAAAATGCTGCCTCCAGGAACAGAGCAGGGTTCGTTCTTCAATGCAAATAATTTCACGCAGGGTTTGCGTATTACAACCAAACATCGCGGAAATTTAAGTACTAGTGGCCTCGGCTACAAGATTGTAAATATGTTCAAGAGTCCCCCATATGGCAGGCATTGGGTTGAAATCGACGACGGTTCAGTTACCTTAACTCAAAAAGATGAGTTCTCCCCTGGCATCGTGAATCCGGTTTCTGCCAAATTCCCTGCGGCCTTTAAGAAAGCAACGGACGGCAATCTGCAAATGATTATGCATGTGATCGATCATCAGTCTGATTTCTAAACTTTAACTGCTTAACCAACGGGCGCGATGCGCCCGTTTTAATTCAGAGGGTAGGTAATGAAGCTCAATCACACACTTGTTGGATCCATGGCAGCAACGATCTCTTTTAGCACTCTTGCTAGCGAAGGCATCTTCTACGAGCACAAAACTTGGAAGTACCCGCCCAAGATAGGTGTTTCCGCCAGCCTTGGACTTCACACCACCGGCTTTTCAGATGTAACCGCAGAACCCACTTACGGCAGCTTTTGTTTGATGGCGAGCACCGCCTGATTACGCAGCGTGCGCAACAACGACAACTGCCGTTCGGATATTTTCAAGCTATTCGCTTCTTGCATGTCCGCATAGATCATGCCGATGGCTTTCTTGTTCACCATGACCGGCAACAATAAAAAACACTGCGCATCTATCGCATCCCGATACCATTTGGGTATCTTGTCCGAGATCGTTCCGGCATCAACATCCTCGATCACGATATCGACACCTTTGTCGATAGCCAGATGAAATACATCCGGCACAAAAGTCAGCGAAAATTTCAGGTGCGGCAGAATGAAGTCAACATGTTCGCCGAAACCGAAGCGGGCCGACATCACATTCTGCTTGTTGTCGCGAATGAAGATCAGCGTGTGTTTGAATCCCAGGCTGCGGTAGATCGTCTCCAGCACCATCTGCAACACGTCATTCAACTTGAAATCTTCGACCAGCGTATTGGTCACATCCTGAATACCGGCACCCAATATCGCTTCTGGATCGTGCGGCACGGCAGCGTGCGCGGTCTCCTCCCGGGTCAAAGTCAGCGTATCGAGCAGAGTGACCCCGTCCATGGAGTTTGCCACGACACTCGCCGGTTCGGCCTGCCCGCTCCAATTACGGATCTTTTTCAGCAAGGGACTCTTGCCGGGAACAATACCGAGGAAAGCGGCGCGCTGCGACAGATCGTTCAAACTTTTTTCCAGCGCACCGGCAAGTCTCTTCTCCGTCATCGGCATCGCACTGCTATAACGCGCGCACAGTTTGCGCAATTCGGCACTCTTCTCTTTGACGTCAGTGATCGCCGAAGCCCGGCACAACTCGTTGGCCATATTCACCGTGACACTGAGTTGTTCAAGTTCACCACGCGGAGGTTTTACGCGATCTGAAGAAAGTTTCTTCATACCCGCCACCAAACGACTTGGAAAATTCCAACTATCCGCCACACCGGCACCCAGCTGGCTATATGAAATACCCAATACCTTAAATGCGGCCTGGTCTTCGCCAATCTCCTGATCTTCCATCAGGCGCGAGACCTGTTGGCTTTCCTCAAAGAAATAAAATATTGCCAGCAACCGGCCTAAATTGTGGAACATCGCGCAAATCATCGCCTCTTCGGCATCTCCGGGATGGTTGCCGCCCGCAAGCTCCGCCGCCAGAATGCCTGCAAAAAAAGACGCGATGACTTCATCTTTTAACTCCACCGCCTGCGCTTTGTTCTGCAAAAATTCCAGCAAAATTAGCGTCATCGCAACATTGCGCACGGTATCAAAACCAAGAATTACCACGGCTTTGGAGATGGTGTTGATATTGCCGCCGAACTGGCCGAACGAGGCCGTATTCACCAGCTTGAGCAATTTATTCGTCAACGCAAAATCTTGCAGAATGGCTTTGGCCAGCCTGCCGGGGCTTTCCGAATCCGAGGAAACGATTTTATTAATTTCGCTGATGATGCCAGAGAGCGCGGGAAAATCGCTCTTGCTGCGCATACGCCGCAACAGAAAATCCAGTGTGCTGTGCGAATCTCCTGCGGCTTGCGCAATACTCACATTCTGTGTGGCATCCAAGTAGCTCAGCAAGGCCTGACGCATGGCATTGGCATCCTGAAAGCGCTCTTCCGGCTTTTTTGCCACCGCTTTGAGGATAATCACCTCCAGACGCTCGTCGATTTCCAAATTATGCAGAGAAGGGGAATCCACCTTGTCATGCACCGCATGATGCAATATCTGAAAGACGGTACTCCCCTCCACCGCCCGTTTGCCGGTGACCATCTCATACAACATGATGCCGACAGAAAATATATCCGAACTGAACTCCGCGCCTTGCGAGGTGATGCGCTCCGGCGCCATATATTGCGGCGTGCCGTCGATTCCATCCGCCGCATCCGCCTGATAACCCACATGACGAGCGATCCCGAAATCCAGCAACATCGGTTGCCCGTTCGCAGCCACGATCACATTGGCCGGTTTGATATCGAGGTGCATCACCCCCTGCTGGTGCGCATAAGCCAAACCGTCCAACACGCCCGCCACCAGCCTTGCCGCATGGGCCAACGGCAGGGTGCCGGAGCGCTTTAACAACTGCGCCAGCGTCTCACCCTCGATGAAAGCGTAAACCAGATAGGGCACCCCCTCGTGTTCGCCCGCGTCATGCAGCGTAACGATGTTGGGATGCTGGAATTTGCTGGTGATGCGGGCTTCGCGTAACAAGCTCTCTTTTTGCTGGACTGATGTCGCGTGCAACATCTTGATAGCGACTTGGCGTTCGAGCTGGGGATCATCGGCCAGATAGACGGTGCCCTGTCCGCCTCTGGAAATCTCGCGAATAATTTTGAATCGGCCGATTGCTGTTATTTCTGACATATTTGAACGCCGCCCTGTTGCTTGCAGGTCGGTATTGATTCCGACGCAGTTGGAAATTTTAAGCAAACCCGTCGGGATCAATCCCGACCTGCAAAAACTGGATTGTCCTGCTTAGGTTAGATCGCCGACGCGTCCGTTTCGCCGGTGCGGATGCGTATGACTTGCTCGACCGACGAAACAAATATTTTTCCGTCGCCAATCTTACCGGTGCGTGCCACATTGATGATCGCCTCTATTGCCGTATCCAGCATGTCCGCCGTCACCACGATTTCAATTTTAATCTTGGGCAGAAAATCGACCACATATTCCGCGCCGCGATACAGCTCGGTGTGCCCCTTCTGACGACCGAAACCTTTGACCTCAGTCACAGTCAAACCGCTAACCCCCAGTTCGGACAAGGCCTCACGCACTTCGTCGAGTTTGAACGGCTTAATGATGGCTTCAATTTTTTTCATGATGGTTCTCGCAAAAAATTAGTGGGGCAAGTATAACTAAAAATCGTCCTGATAACGCACGGTGATCGGATAGCGCCAATCTTTTCCGAAGCCGCGATCCGTGATGCGCACGCCGACCGGTGCCTGGCGGCGCTTGTATTCGTTGATGCGGATCAGCTTCACCACGCGCTGCACATCCGCCTCGGCGTAACCGCGCGCTATGATCTCGGCGATGCTGAGATTTTTTTCCACGAAATACGCCATGATGGCATCCAGCACATCGTACGGCGGCAGACTGTCCTGATCGGTCTGATCCGGCTTCAACTCGGCACTCGGTGGCCTAGTGATGATGCGCTCTGGAATCACACGCCCTAGCGTGTTGCGGTAATTCGACAGACGGTACACCCAAGTCTTGCTCACATCCTTGAGCACCGCAAAGCCGCCCGCCATATCGCCGTACAGCGTGCAATAGCCCACCGTCATCTCGGACTTGTTGCCCGTGGTCAACACCAGCGAACCGCTCTTGTTGGACAGTGCCATCAACAGCACACCGCGTATGCGCGCCTGCAAATTTTCTTCCGTGGTATCGGTCGGCAAGCCTTTGAACATCGGCGAAAGCGTGTCTTGCAGCGCGGTAAAAGCGGGCAGAATATCCAGCTCTTCATAGCGCACGCCGAGCAGCTTCACCATCTCGCGCGAATCGTCGATACTGATCTGTGCCGTATAGGGCGACGGCATCATCACCGCGCGCACCTTGTCGGCGCCCAGTGCATCCACGGCCACCGCCAGTGTCAATGCGGAATCAATGCCGCCGGACAAGCCCAGCAACACGCCGGGAAAGCGGTTTTTGGTGATGTAGTCGCGCACGCCGAGACACAAAGCGCGGTAGATACTGGCCTCGTCCTTCTCCACCTTTGCACGTTCACCCGGCACCAGCTTGCCGTCTTTCACTTCCACAAAACCCAGCACCTCGTCGAACGCGGCAAATTGGTGCGTCAACTTTCCCGCGTTATCCATCACGAATGAAGCGCCGTCGAACACCAGCTCATCCTGCCCGCCCACCATGTTGGCATACACCACCGCCAGCCCGGTATCGCCGATGCGGTCGCGGATCGTGTCGTAGCGCGTGACCTGCTTGTTGAAGTGATAAGGCGATGCATTCAACACCAGCAGGATTTGCGCGCCCGCCTCTTTCGCGCGGATGGCAGCCTGCTCGTGCCACACATCGGCGCAAATATTGATGCCGAACTTGACCCCGTCCATCTCGATCAGGCACGGCTCGGAGCCGTGCGCGAAATAGCGCTCCTCGTCGAACACGCTGTGGTTGGGCAAGGCATGCTTGTGATAAGTCGCCACGATTTTTCCATCGCGCAAAATCGACGCCGCATTGAAGCGCTCCTCACCCACCAGATGCGGATGCCCGACGAGTAGCGTAATGCCCTGCACCTGCTGCGCCAGATCGAACAGTGCCTGATCGCACGCACGATAGAAACCGTCGCGCAACAGCAAATCTTCCGGCGGATAACCGCACAGACTAAGCTCCGGCGTGAGCAAAATTTCCGCGCCCTGCGCTTGAGCGCGCCGTGCATAATCGGCAATCTTCGCGGTGTTACCCGCGAGGTCGCCGACGGTGCAATTCATCTGGGCGATGGCGATTTTCATCTTGTCAGGGTCATTGATTTCACCGTTGACCCGGACATGAAAATTTGTTATTTGGCACGATAGAAACGCTGGGCAACATCCTCCCCCTTAACCTTGTCAAAGCGGTCACCCATTGCCAGTGACAATTTATCCAGCCGGTCAGTGGGATGAGGATGGGTTTTGAATAACAAGGCGACGCTCCCCGCATCCTTGGCGGAATGACCGATCTGCTGCAACACCCCCGGCAACCCGTAAGCGTCATACCCGGCTCGCGCGGAAAGCACCACACCGATACGATCCGCCTCAAATTCCGCGTTCTTGTCCAGCGAACGCGCAACAATCTCGGCACCGCTCCCTATCATTTTTTGCACCTCATCATTATTGCCGACTTGAGTGGTGAGCGCCTTGCCGCCTGCGTCCACCAACTTGCTCTGCTGCAATATTTTCAGGTGATGTTTCTGAATAACATGACCAATCTCATGCCCCAGCACGCCTGCTAAATCAGCCTCATTCTGCATCAGACGATATAGACCTGTCGTTACAAAAATATAGCCGCCAGGTGCAGCGAAAGCGTTGATATCGCTGGATTCGATTACGCCAAAATGCCAAGGCAGATCGGGACGCTCACTTTGACTCGCCACCCATCGCCCCACGTTGTTGACGTATTGTTGCAGCTTGTCATCCTTAACCAACGGCACAGCACCCAGCAAATTACCGGCGATTTGCCTGCCGATAGCAACCTCCTCTTCTTGCGTTGGCCCAGACACCTCTTTAATCACATTCACCGCTTGCGGACTTACCGGCAATTGCTGAATAAGCTGTTGGGGGGCCGACGGTTGTGCTTGCTGGGGTATTTGTTTAGGAATCTGATTTTGCGCATCTTTAATCTGATTTTGCGCACCTTTAATCTGATTTTGCATTGCGCCAAAGTCAAATGCCAATGTTGTGCCGCAGATTGCAGACAGCATCCCTGTGATTAAATATTTCGATATTGTCTTCATAAAATCTCCTATTTAACTTCGGGCAGATATTCGAACTTGCGTGCGACCAGCTTGCCTTCTTTGGCAAACTGCTCCGCCTGAGCTTTAGATGCGGCATAGGATTCAGCCAGCTTCACTTCTTCCGCATTGAATTTGGCCGCTTTCAGCTCCTCC
Organism: Gallionellaceae bacterium; assembly: GCA_009773615.1. Lineage (GTDB taxonomy): Bacteria > Pseudomonadota > Gammaproteobacteria > Burkholderiales > Gallionellaceae > PALSA-1006. The sequence continues at coordinate 7,626 of WSYA01000027.1, read as the reverse complement.
TCATTCAGGCCGCGTATACCTGTGGTGGCCACCACTTTACCCGTCCCGGAGCGACCGGAAGACATCGCAAGCAAACCGGCTGCCTCATTCCCGCCTTTTTTTGCATCACCTTTGCGAATGCTCAACATACGCACCCAACCCTTAGCCGTGGAACTTTTAATCTGCAGCCAGCCACCATCTTTATCCAGAATCTGCACCTTGTCGTTAAGCTTGAGCTTACCAACAGATTTAGCATCGCCGAATGGCTCCTTCCGGATATCATCCGCTTTCAATGCCACGCCCGATTCCGCAGCCATCGCGGCCGAAAACATCAGCAACCACAACAGCGCCGCCCCCCCCACTTTCAATGCTCTCATGCTTTCATCTCCTGTTGTTTTTCCCACTCCAGTATTGCCTCTGCAAACAATATTCGCCAACTCGCCCTTGCCTTTTCGCCACCAGAAATGTACCCCTGATAGGTGAACCATGTTGCCACGTTTTCCGGTTGCGCCAAGTTTTTCCTCAACAGCACCGGCAATTTTGTCAGCACGGCATCCCGGTCTGCCACAATACGCGCTTGCGCTACTTCATCGTTGGCAGCCGACACCCACGACACCGCAAAAGTATATTCGAGTAAGTCCCACACGCCCTTCTGGATACCTTTCAACACATCCACACTTTTGATTTCTGCACCAGATCGTTCCAGTCCGTTGCGGATACGCTCCAATACCACATCGACCATCAGATTTTGCGTTCCATCAAGACGGATCAGCAAAATCGTCCCACTCAACTCGCCGCCGCGTTCCAGCGAAACGCGCACCATGTTTTGCTCCAGCGCCTTGTAAGTTCCGGAAGCATAAATACGCGACAGCGTAAAATACGCCACCGCCAAAGCCACCGGCCCAGTCAAATTGATATAAGTGTTACTGAAATTAATGCTGGCATAAGAGATGCCAATCAGCAGAAATTGCGACAACCCGAATAAACGGTTGACCTTGTCGCGCCCGACATTGGTATAGAACGCCCATGCCGTTACCCAAATCAACACTAATGTCAGCAGCAGATAGGCTAGTTTCGCTTCCGGAAAACGCAGGTAATCCGCATGCTTCATGTTGTCAATCGCGGTGGCGAGAATCTCCACACCTTGATGCATCTTGCTCATCGGCGTGGGCTTGATGTCAAACAGGCTAGGCGCAGTCGAACCGATGATGACGATCTTGTCCTTAAATTCGTCCTGCGGACGCGTCTTCTCCTTGCGCCCCATATCGGTATACACATCGCTGAAGCTGACATAGTGATACGAGAACGGCTTGCCGCGCCAGTTCAACAAAACCTCTTTGGCCGGCGCTAGCGGCCACCCCTGTTCGGTTGCCAGACGTGCCGGCAATGAAAGCATCTTCCAGCCGTAATCCTCGCGATACACCTGATAGCGCCGTGCCGTACCATCCACATCAGGATAGATATTATTCAGACCTATACGCCCGCTATCGAGCGCCGCCGCAAAGTGCGGCAACACTACTGCCACCGTGGCATTCGGATCTGCCTGACCGGACAGCGCAGTGATGCCGGGAATCATAGAAGGCTTGATCTGACTCAGAGCATCGCTGTCCGGGTCAAGCCGCAACATCGGAAAGAAAGCGTTATTACTGGCGGCGATGGCCGCGTTGAAATAGGCATCGCTATCCGCGTTGTACACGTCGGCATCGCTAAACAAGATGTCAAACACCACCGCCTTGGGATGCTGCTTTTCGACCTGCTCGAGAAACTCACCCAACACCTGTCGCGGCCACGGCCAGCGACCATAATCCTTGGCCATCGCCGCCAAGCTGGCTTCGTTGATATCGACGATAACAATGTTCGGATCAGGCTTTGGCGGATTGATGCGATAGCGCACCATCAGGTCGAAAGCACCTTGACGCATTTCCTGCGTCACATGCAGAAAAGCGGCATCCGCAAGGGCGAACACGGTGAAAACTACCGCCAGATACAGGTAGAAATTTTTCTTCCAGCGTCGCGCCAGCAAAGCATAGAACATGGCAAACAACTGCCGGATGCGGTTAATGACAAGCAAATGAATTTTCATATCTATAGTTTAGCAAAGAGATGGCGGGTCGTTTTTAGTTTATGGTTTAAATTGGTGGGCTCACAAGCTGTATCTCATGGCAGTCCGACATTTTTGCCAGAAAATCGGTTATAGATTACTGATTTCAGTTGAATCCCGCAGCAGCACACACATCACTCCCGTCAGCCGGTGTCTTTTTTCCAAAAAATGATTGGAGCGGCACCCAGATGAGCGAGGTGGCAAACTGTCCCACGGTTTCCAGCACATCAGCAGCTCTAACACCAACATGAAAATCATCGAAACTTCCGCTTAACTCAATCGGAATAGCAAAGCTAAGAAACTGTGGTGTTTTTGCGCGTGGCTTCACGTAAAGCTGAATCTCTTCCGTCACGAAATTCACCCCACCCTTGCCGGTAACCCGCATACGACTGGTGTCGATCAAAATTAATTTGTCTGACAGCTTGCCGTCCTTCAATACAAAACGTCCGATGGCACAATTCACCTTGGAAGCCTTCGATGAATCGACCGCTGGCAATAAAGCCATCAGCGCATTCACAGCCCAGATATCGAGCAAACCCGACTTCATATTCTCCGGCCACACAGCAAAATCGATATTCCCTTTGCCATAACGCAAGAGATCAGACAGGTATTGCGCACGACCACTGACATCGACATCCAAACTGAAAAATCCGCGCATCTCGCTCTTCTGATCAATTCGACGCGCCAGAATTCCGTAATCAAAATGTTTGGCCTCGACGCGCATATTGACCGCGACGTCTTTCTCGCCGGGTTCATATCCCAGCCAGAGCGTTGCTGAACCACCCGGCGTATTAACGATAGCAGGACCGATTTCGGCGCGGCCATTCTCTAACTTCGCATCAAGCTTTCCGCTACCCAGCATATCTTTGCCGGAAACCACCTGGTCTACTCGCACCTTCAAATAAGCATTCTGCCGCCGCAGCACTTCGGGACTTAATATTTGCTGCGCCTGATTGCTTGCTTTGTCCGCTTGCTGGCGCAATTCGACCTTTCGTTTCGACTTGGCGACGGGCTGAACTGCGACTGTCGGCTTGGCTTTTTCCGGCGACCATTCACCGAATTTGAAATCATCCAGCTGGACCATCGGCGCAGCCAGCGCAACATCTATGCGCGGCGGCACTGCCTTCGTGTCGACCTTACCATCGCCGGTGAGCAGACTGCTACCAACTTGTAACTGCAATGATGAAACTTCATAGCCGCCAGCGGACATGTGAAATTTTCCGGATGCCGCCCACGGCCCCCATGGGGGCAACGAGGTATGTGCCAGCGAATTTAAGTTGTCCAGGCGGATACCACTCATGTCGAGCGCAAGCTCGATGTCTTTCTTTGTAAAAGGACGCTCAACATTACCGGACAACTGAATGCCCGCACCGGACGTGCTCGCGTTAAATTTGAAGGGGACCGACAAATTCGGATTGATCAGGTCTGCGGCTTTGGCGGTTTTTATACCGATGTAGACCGGAACATTATCGAGCGACCCCAGCAGGTCAAGATATATCGCGGCCCCTGCTGCGGATTTCAGTTCACCGCTGTCGAGCACAACCCTCATCTCCCCTCGGGTATTAGCATCGCGCAAAACAAAATGACCTCCTTCAAAGTTGACTGACAATTCTGATTGCGCCAACAACTGCCCCAGACGACTTGAATGCAAATCCAGTTGCAAACTTAAGTGGTCGACATCCGCGTCGATATTGCTTCCGAAACCCAGTTTATTCAGAATGCGGCCGATATCCAGTTTGTCAACAGACAACCATAGCACTGAGTGCGGTTGCTGTGTACGCAGGTCAAGCAGGATCGCACCGCTGAAAATATTCTCCCCCACTTTGGCCGCAAACGGCGATGCACTCATCATGCCGTCGCGTATGTTCCCTTCAAAATGTACATTGCTTATTACAAACGGCGACTTGTTAGCAATAAGCGCAACGCGTACTGTGATGTCTGCATCCGCCAGACTGATACCTGTCGGTAGGATAGGAATGTCGACCATGTTCACGGCTGCCGACATCACTACAGGGGCGCTTTCTTTCTTAATTTTTTTCTCCGGCAGTAGCGACTGAAGCTCATCCGTATCAATATTATTTCCAGTAACGCTCAATCTAAGTAACGGCTTGCCACCTTGCAATGAACGTTGCGCATCGACGGACAAATCACTGCGGCCCAATTTCAAAGAAAAATCGGCCAAGTGCCAGCTATTTTTATCCGTGTGTAAATTGCCGCGTAAGTTGACGGGTGCATCCACTCCAGGTTTTAGTCCGAGCCATTCCGCGATTTCACCGGAATGCGGCGCAGAGAGTTCGAATTTCATTTCCGATCCCGGATTTTCTGCGGAAGGTTGCAGCGTGGCTTGAATCTGGACTCTAGCGCTACCTGCCTGCAATTCAAAATCAACCGGCACCTGCGCATCCCGCATGGTGGCGGTCAACGAGCCACCATGCAACGTCGCCTTGAAAGCTTTATCCAGCAAAGAACCATGCACTTCAGCGCGCAAAGCTTGCCCTGCGGGTAGCGCTACCTGAAGATCATCCAGAGAAAACTGCACCGGATGCCCCCCCTCTTCATTGCCATAGGTCAGCTTTCCTCGCTGCACATCCAGCCACACATCCAGACTGTTCATCAGCGCCGCCCCGCGATCTCCCGTTGCCGCGATGCGCAAGTCGAAACGTCCCAACTGACCTTTAATACCCGGCACTCCGGCCAACAACTCCGCCAGATTTCCCAAGCTGGAATCATGCGTACCCAGCGCAAGTTTAAAACGCGCAGGACTAACCCTTGCATCTGCGCTGACGCTGCCTGACAGCACCACATCCGCCACGGTGGCGTGCACCGGCACCGTGAGGCGACCTCGCTCAAGCTTCACTTGCAACATTGCATCACGCACACCGCCGGGCAAATTCAGCCATTGCCCCACGCGCAGAGTCAGGTCGGCATCCGCACTATTTAATTCCTTAAGACTGAAGGTCGCCTTGGCGATCTCCCGATATACCTCGGCAAGACTTTTAGGCGGAGCTTCCTGAACATCAGGTTTGTCGCTCATGAAAGGACGCAAATCCAATGTTGGCAACGCAAGTTCGCCGCGCACGCTGGGGCGATCGCCGCCATAACTAAAATCGAGCGACCCATTGAGCGTGGTCTTACCCATGACACCACTCAGATTTTCCAACATGACTTTGCCCGGTGAGTATTTGATTTTTCCAGCGATGCCGGCGACACCGACTGCTGGCAACTTGGTCTGAAGCAGACGCTCGAATTCACTCAGGTTTTCAGTACCAAGACCGAAGTTAAGCGCACCAGTGCTGCCCAACACGCTGCCGTTAAGCGACAAGCGCGAACTCATAAAGTTGAGCGTCAGATCGATCGGCCAGGGTTTATCGAAGCCCACCAAATCGGCAATATTGCCGCCACTGAGATCAAGTTTATAGGGATGAGTTTTTTCCACCGTGCCGTGCAATGTCAGCGTCAGTGGCTGTCCTGCGGGGAAGTGCGCGACAAGTGATTGCAATTCGAAGAAATGACTTTGCGCATTGGCACCGATGAATTCCACATCCAGCTTTTCCAGCGACACACGTTGAATATCAAGACGTGCAAGCATCTTCCCCAGCTCCATGCTACTGCCCTGCTTGGTGACTGGCGCAACTTCCTGCTTCGGTTTGGAAGGATTAAATGTCCAGTTCGCGCGACCCTCTTTGTTCAATTGCAGGCGGATATGGACATCGCTGCCAGAAAGTTCTTCGATCTGAAAACGCATGCGCAGCAACGGCCACAGATCAAGCGCCAGCCGCGCCTCACCTAAACTGGCAAATTCGCTACCCGCGAAGCCTGCCGCATTGGCGATATGCAACCCGCCAACAACCAGCTTGGGATGCGCGGACACTTCAAATTGCAAAGGGCCATCGAAGCGCACCTCGCGGCCAAGGCTTTCAGTCAGCAACGCGGCTACTTTGTCGCGCTGACCGGATGCATCAAAAGAAACACCTATAAATACAACATACAGAATAGCGACCAGCAACAAGGCCGACAAGTAGGCCATCAGGCGCAGCATCCTAGTTATGAATGGATGCAATTTTGAGGTGCTTAACAGTCTCGGTATCATTGGAGTGCTCGACTATTACTCTAGCGCGACGGGATGTTCAGATATCGCGTCAAGCTCGACCCGCTCGATACTGATAAACCGTTTGGATATTTTTTCGCTGGTGATCTGCACATCCTTCGCATCTTCATGTGCCTGACGGATGTGATCCGCCAATTTTTTCATGCGCTCGTCAAAGCGGCCGAACTCCTTGCCCAGCTTACCCAACTCATCTTTTATGATGTGCACCTGCTTGCGTGTCTCCACATCTTTCATCACCGCGCGCGCGGTGTTCAACACGGCCATCAAGGTAGTCGGCGAAACGATCCACACGCGGCGTTGCATGGCGTAATCCACCACGTCGGAATGGTGCGCGTGAATCTCGGCGAACACCGCCTCGGCGGGAATGAACATCACTGCGCCGTCCGACGTTACATTGGGAATGATGTACTTGCTGCCGATGTCGTCCACATGCTTTTTGATATCGGCCTTGAATTGTTTTTCCGCCACCAGCTTCTCGGCGGGGCTCGCCGCATCGAACATGCGGTGATAGTTTTCCAGCGGGAACTTGGAATCCACCGCCACCATGCCCGTCGGCTCCGGCAGCTTCAATACGCAGTCGGCGCGCGTGCCGTTCGGCAGCGTGTATTGCATCTCGTAAGCTTGCGGCGACAGGATGTTGCGCACCAATCCCTCCAACTGCACCTCGCCGAACGCGCCGCGCGAACGCTTGTCGCCCAGCAACTCCTGCAAGCTCACCACGTTGGTGGTCAGCCCGTCGATCTTTTTCTGCGCCTCGTCGATGGTCGCCAGCCGCGCCATCACGCTCACAAAAGTTTCATTGGTTTTTTTGAAGCCTTCGTCCAGCCGCTCGTTCACCTTGCCGCCGATTTGCTCCAAGCGCCCATCCACCGTCTTGGATAAAGCTTCGATGCTGGTCGCCAGATGCTGCGTGGCATTGCGGAAAGAATTTTGAATCAATTCCTGATCGGCGCGCCCCTGCTCCGTGAGTTTCGCCATCGTCTGCGTCAGCATCTCGCTGCGTAGCGCATCCTGCTTGGCTTGCAGCGCGTTCACCGCATCGCGCGTCGCGCGCAACTCCTCGCCCACCGCCGCGCGCAAGCGCTCCGACAGATCGGTCTGCGCCGCAATCAAACGGTCGCCCTGTTTGTTCAAACCGTCATGCAAATCGGAAAGCATGGCGCGGTGCTGAACCTCCAGCACCTTGGCAGAATGGGCGGGCAGATTGCGCAGCATGACGAGCGCCAGCACCAGCAAAGCCAATGTCAGCACAGTCGCGACGATCAAAATTATTTCAAGCATAGGTAAATAGAATGGGGCTCACAAAACAAAGTAGCATTTTAGCGCATGCCGCCCTTTCCAGAGGGTGTAAGAAGTTTTGTGTAAACGGTCATTAGGCAGGAAACTGCCATACCTTCAAAGAGGAGCGAACATGACCGTAGCAAAGAAAGCAGCAATG
>WSYA01000102.1 GCA_009773615.1 Gallionellaceae bacterium | reverse complement strand
GTCAGAACACCATTCGCCTAAGCAAATAATATTACTGTTCCTCAGCGCACATACCCACACTAATCGGTTGTTTTAATTTAAATTTTAAAGAACTTTTTTACTTCTTCTTCATCTGCCGTGCAGCGAAGAGGTGCGCATTATACAGATCAAAATCACTTCGTCAACCTGAATCGCTTACTTAGTTTTTACTGCTTTACCGCTTGCAAACTCTTGCGCTATTGCTGCAAGAGGGCGCGCATTATATCGGGCAAAAAGAAACCGTCAACGAAATATTTAAGTTTTTATTAAATATATTTGAATTGTTTATTTCGAAGCGGCGCAAGTCCGATAGTGCATCACAAAATCGTACAATGCGCGCCTGATCCAATTGCTTCATTTAAGGCTTCTTTATCGTGAAATTAATCTTAGGCATCGAATCCTCCTGTGACGAAACAGGCATCGCGCTGTATCACACCGAGCGCGGCCTGCTCGCCCACACCCTGCACTCGCAGATCGCCATGCACAATGAATATGGGGGTGTCGTGCCCGAACTCGCCTCGCGCGACCACGTGCGTTACGCGCTACCTTTAGTGCGGGAAGTCATGAAACAAGCGAGCTGTACACTGGGCGACATCGACACCATCGCATTTACCCAAGGTCCGGGACTATCCGGTGCATTACTGGTCGGCGCCAGCGTCGCCTGCTCGCTGGCTTACGCGTTGAATATCCCAACCATAGCCGTACACCATCTGGAAGGCCATCTACTTTCCCCTTTGCTGTCCGACCCCGCTCCTGAATTCCCTTTTGTCGCGTTGCTGGTTTCCGGCGGACACACTCAGCTCATGCGCGTAGACGGCGTGGGGCTCTACACCTTGCTGGGTGAAACATTGGACGATGCCGCAGGCGAAGCCTTCGACAAGAGCGCCAAGTTGCTCGGCCTCGACTATCCGGGCGGAGCACTGCTCTCAAAGCTTGCGCAGCATGGCTCACCGGGACGCTTCAAACTACCGCGCCCGATGCTGCACAGCGGTGATCTGGATTTCAGTTTTAGCGGACTCAAGACAGCCATTTTACTTGTCGTTCAGAAAAACGCACAAGACGAGCAGACCCGTGCGGATATTGCCCGCGCAGCGCAAGACGCGATCGTGGAAGTACTGGTAAAAAAATCCCTGTCCGCCCTCAAGCTAACCGGCCTCAAGCAACTCGTCATTGCAGGTGGCGTCGGCGCAAATCAGGCTTTGCGCGCGCAACTCAACCAAGCCGCACAACAGCACAGCTTCAAAGTGTTCTATCCTGATCTGGAATTTTGCACCGACAACGGCGCGATGATCGCCTTTGCAGGCGCACTACGAATGCAACAACATGAAGCCCAACGCGACTACCGCTTCAACGTCAAGCCGCGCTGGGATTTACAACAATTCAGTCAAGCCGACTGAGCTTCTTTCTTCTTGCCACCAATCTTACCTTCCCTGCCTGTCATCAGATTCTGAATATTGCTTTTGTGGCGCCAGATCAGCAGCATCGACATAATGACCGTAGCCAGCACTAACTCAGGACGCAAATGTATCAGCATGGCATAGACCGGAGCGGCAATCGCCGCGACCAACGCAGCTAATGAGGAATAACGAAACACCACGGCCACCAGCAACCAAGTAGCCAGCACGCCCAATCCCATCCAAACATTTAACGCTAGCAACACACCCAGCGCGGTAGCCACGCCTTTGCCGCCTTTGAACTTCAGAAAAATCGGGAACACATGACCGAGGAATACCGCCAAGGCGACCAAAGCCACCAACAGCAAGCCTTGCCCATCGTGCGGCGCAAAGTGGATCGCCAGAAACACCGCCAGCCAGCCCTTGGCCGCATCGCCCACCAGCGTCAGCGCGGCCGCCGCCTTCTTGCCGCTGCGCAACACATTGGTCGCGCCGGGATTGCCGGAACCGTAAGTGCGCGGATCGGCCAGACCGAATGCCTTGCTCATCAACACCGCGAAAGAAACCGAGCCCAATAGATAGGCGAGTGCAACAAAAACTAGGGTCATCATCTGGAATACCTTAAAATGCGAGCGGCGGATTTTACTCGAATGCCGTCATTACAACCAACCACTCATCCAAGCCCTTATGGACATCATATTTCTGCGCGAACTCAAGATCGACACACTCATCGGCGTATACGAATGGGAGAAGCGTGTTCCGCAAGCCCTGCAAATCGACTTGGAGATCGCCCTGCCCAGCAGCCTTGCCTGCCAGACCGACAACATTGACGACGCGCTGAACTACGCCGACATCGTGCGCCGCATCCAAAGCGAACTCGCCAGTCGCCACTTCAGCCTGCTGGAAGCGCTGGCCGAACACGTCGCCCAGATATTGCTCAACGAATTCAAAGCGCCGTGGGCAAAAGTCAGCGTGGCGAAACTGCAAGCAATACGCGGCAGCAAGATGGTGGGGATTTGTATTGAGAGGGAGCAAGCGAAGCCATGATGCCCAATTCAATTTAGCTTCATACAAAATGGCCATGCATGATCGAATTCCAACTGCATTCATCTCTTTTGCTGCCACAGAACTCACCAACAATGGACTCTCAGGTGGAAAGCTCGTAGAGATCACGTCAGCTTATGCAGCCGACTTCGGTGTTGATATTCCGCACGCACGTTGTCCATTCGACGCGCCGAACAAGCGAACTGCACTCTTGGACAATCTACTTTGCTTCGCACCCAAGCAGCAGTACCAAGTAATCAGAGAATTAGAGGGTGTCTTTTATTTTGTGTAAACGGAATTTCTTAATGCTGCGGCATCCGTTCCTCAAACTGGATAGTAAACCGATTTAGCGCCGCCTTCCAATC
>WSYA01000026.1 GCA_009773615.1 Gallionellaceae bacterium | reverse complement strand
TTGTTCCATGTTCGTGATCGCATCCTTCAGTAACGTTTCTCTGCACTATTTCGATGACTTGCCAGATCATTTATTTCGGGTGATTTTTAGAGGTGCCCAAATGTATGATAAGCCGGATATGTTCCATCTTCACGAGCCCTACTGTACTCGAACCACATGGCATCAACAGTCATCGGCTTTCTAAGAGAGCTCAACAAGAACGATCCCAAACCGAGAAGTGATTCGCTCATCTTGATATGTTTATCAGGTAGAAGCATATCTACACCGGCTCCTCAAAAATGTCACAGCTTTCAAAAAAATACGCGAGCAAAATTTGAACTGCTTGTTGCGCGGCCACGTGCTGACCTTTGCCAACCAAAGGCGTGGCACTCGATAGAATATGAATGTATATCTGGTCTTGTGCCGTCAATCCGATAGCTGGATTGGCAATATATCCTTCTTGCGCTGCATCAATGTACATGTCGTTCAGTGATTGCCGCACCGCTTGCAGAGCAAAATCTGAGTTACGTTCAAAGAAAGATTCCACTGCGTTCGACAAAATCGAGCCGGCCTTCAAATATGGCGCTGCAGCAGATAAATCATTAAAGGTCAGCTTGGTTTCAAATATCGGGGATATAAGCTTACCTGGCACAGCTTTATTTGGAATGTTTTTCAAAATATGGCCGACTACCTCTGTCAGTATCCCATAGTCTATTTTGACTATCATGGAAACGTCGGGAAGAGATCCAATTGCCGCTTGAATCTGGTCATCACTAAGCTCGCCAAATATTACGTTCTCAATATCTTTGCATGAAAAAACGTCGGCCTTTTGAAGATCGTGTCTTTTTTGAATGTCGCTGAGCGCTTTATGTGTTGTAGGAAATGCCCCTTTGTACCGATCATTCAATACAAAGAAAAACTCCTGAATACCGATGGGGTACAGCGTGTCCCAATACGCCTTCAAGCCGGCGAAGTCAGTCTCAATCTTTTGAATACTGGCAGATTCCTTGGTAGTTGCATCTTCTGGTGCATATACCTGATAGTAGCGCCCAGCTATGGGTTCGCATCCATCATTCTTTCGATCCCCAATCTTTCCTTGCGGCTTAATAGCCCGAAAATCCGAGCGCGCATATCCCATTACGGCGACGAACAGGTTCTCGAACTGCTGCCCGTCTGATGCGAGAACTTTGTTCTTGAACATGAGTCGAGCGATGAATTTTTCTTGAGTATTCATTATTGGTTTATAAATTTCTTTGGATAGCAACCCCTTCGATATGCCCGCTATGCTGCCACTCAGGGCGAACGAACTCTGAGTAGCACAGCAGGCGCGAGGTTATTTTCCTGCGCGATTGATCAAATACTGCGTAAGCAACGGCACTGGACGACCAGTTGCACCTTTTTCCTTGCCGGATTTATTGGCTGTGCCCGCGATGTCCAGATGTGCCCAGCGATAATCTTTGGTGAAACGCGACAGGAAGCAGGCGGCGGTGATGGTGCCGCCGGCGCGACCGCCGATGTTTGCCATGTCTGCAAAGTTGCTGTCGAGTAGCGGCTGGTAGTCTTCCCACAGCGGCAATTGCCAGACGCGGTCGTGCGCTTGTTCGCCTGCGGCGATGAGTTCTTTGGCGAGTTTGTCTTCGTTGCTGAACAGGCCGCTGGCGACATGACCCAGTGCAATGACGCAGGCACCGGTGAGGGTGGCGATGTCGATCACGGTGTCGGGGTTGAACTTGGCGGAGTAGGTGAGCGCATCGCACAGGATCAGGCGGCCTTCGGCGTCGGTGTTCAGAATTTCAATGGTCTGTCCCGACATGGAGGTGACGATGTCGCCGGGTTTGGTGGCGCGGCCGGAAGGCATGTTCTCGCAAGTCGGGATGACGCCGACTACGTTGAGCTTCAACCCCATCTCGGCGATAGCCTGCATGACGCCGAACACGCTGGCGGCACCGCACATGTCGTATTTCATTTCATCCATGTCGGCACCCGGCTTGAGCGAGATGCCGCCGCTGTCAAAAGTGATGCCTTTGCCCACCAAAACGATAGGTTTCTGCTTCTTATCAGCGCCGCTGTATTCCAGCGTGATGAGTTTTGCGGGCTGTTCGCTGCCGCGCGTGACGGAAAGGAATGAACCCATGCCCAGTTTCTGCATGTCTTTTTCTTCAAGCACGGTGGTCTTGATGTTCTTGTGCGCCTTGTCCAATGCCAGCGCGTTGGCGGCAAGGTAGGTGGGGGTGCAGATGTTGCCCGGCAGGTTGGCAAGTGCCTTGGTGAGGCTCATGCCGCGCGCGATGGCAGCAGCCTGGTCGAGCGTGTTCTTCAATGCGGTGCCGGGCTTTTCCAGTGATGCGAATGTGATGTGCTTGAGCGTGGCGGCTTTGGAGGGTTTGCTCTTCAGGTCGTCGGAGCGGAAGGCTTGCTCGGCGGCGATGAATACGGCTTGTTTGATGGCCCAGGCGGCATCTTTGCCCACGCCCTCGTCGCTGATGTACAGCGCGGCATCTTTAGCGGGGGTGGCGTTCAATGCGCTAAAAGTCGCGCGCAGAATTTCCAGAGTGATTTTGTTGTTCAGCTCGGCGGCTTTGCCCAGTCCAACCAGTAAAACACGTTCGGCAGCGATGCCGTGGAGTTTGTGCATTAGCAGTGTAGACGAGGATTTTCCGCTCATGTCGCCGCGTGCGATGAGGTCGCTCAGGGCATGCTGTGCGGCCTTGTCGAGCACTTGCGCCGCAGCGGACAATTTGCCGCCTTCAAACACGCCCACTACCAGACAACTGCTCTTGAGCTTCTCCGGACTACTCTGTTTTATGCTAAATTCCATCCTGTTCCCCTTATGTTTTGTCGTGCTGCGCACTATGCCGGATTATCCGCAATCTCACCAACAAAAGTCAAAATCATTGCGCTCGCGGGCCGTAGGCGGGGTTTTCTACCGCTCATTGGTGCGCGAGTTTGCCGTGACCGGCGCTTTTGTTTTTTCCATTCTGTTGGGCATTATTGTCTTTACCCAGCTGATCCGTCTGTTGGGCGATTCGGTTAGCGGGCTGTTGGCTGTTGATGGGGTGATGGCGCTAGTGGGGTTTAGCGCGCTGAACTATCTGCCGATATTGCTCTCGGTCAGCTTGTACCTTTCCGTGTTGCTGACGCTGACGCGTAGTTATCGCGACAGCGAGATGGTGGTCTGGTTTTCTTCGGGGATAGGTTTGACGCGCTGGATACGCCCGGTGATGGGGTTTGCCGTACCGGTAGTGTGTGTGATCGCGTTATTGAGTCTGGTGCTTACCCCGTGGGCCAAACAGAAGGCGGAGGAGTTCAAGAGCCGGCTGGATACGCGCGATGACGTGGCTCTGGCTACGCCGGGCGCATTTCGTGAATCCAAGCAGGCTGACCGCGTGTTCTTTTTGGAGAACGTTGATGCAACTAAAAATCGGGTGGGCAATGTGTTTGTCCAGTCGGTGCAGAACAGCAAAGAGGGCACGATGGTCGCCAAAGAGGGGCTGCAAGAAACCGCGCCCAATGGAGATCGCTTTCTGGTGTTGCTAAATGGCACGCGTTATGAAGGCGTCCCCGGACAGCACGATTTCAAGATCGTCGAGTTCGAGCGCTATTCGGTGCGCATCGAGGCGGCAGAGGTCAAAGAGGCACCGCCCAACTACAAGAGTTTTTCCACGCTGTATCTGCTACAGAACCCCAACAGCTGGAATATATCTGAACTTGAGTGGCGCATAGGATTGCCCCTGAGTGCGCTGATTCTGGCGCTGTTGGCTATCCCGTTCAGTTTTGTGAATCCCCGCGCAGGGAGGTCGCTCAACATGATCGTCGCGATCGTGATCTATATGGCCTACAACAACATGATGGGTGTGTCGGCTACTTGGGTCGGGCAGGGCAAAATCGGCGTCGTTGTCGGGCTATGGGCTGTGCATGGTGTGATGGTGCTGCTGATGGTGCTGATGTTCTACAAGCGTTTGTCGGTGTTTTCGTGGAGGCGACTGGTGCGATGAAGCTGCTCACCCGATATTTGGCGAGAGAGATATATTCCAGCGTGGCCATGGTCTTCGCGGTGCTGATCATGTTGTTCGCCTTTATGGATTTGATCACGGAATTGAACGATATGGGGGATGGCAACTACCATATTGGCAAGGTGTTGCTGTATGTGGCACTCATCATTCCCGGACATATCTACGAGTTGTTTCCACTGGCGGCGCTGATAGGCTCGATCTTTGCCGTCGTACAAATGGCGAGCAATTCGGAATTGATGGTGTACCGGAGTTCCGGCGTGTCGCTGAAGCAAATGGTCGGTGCCATGGTGCGGATCGGTTTGCCATTGGTGGTGTTGTGTTTTGCGTTCGGTGAATTCATCGCGCCGCCGAGTGACCATCTGGCGCAAGAGTTGCTGCTGAAGGCAAAGAATGCGCAGGTGACGCTGAAGGAATTCCGCTCCGGCGTTTGGGTCAAGGACGAACGCAGCTTCGTCAATATCAGAAACGTATTGCCGGATACCTCGCTGCGGAATGTCAGTATCTATGAGTTTGACGAGACCTATCATTTGCGCACGATCACCGCCGCGAAGCGCGCCGCGTATGTCAGCAACGACCTGTGGATGCTGGAGGACGTGAGGCAAACCCGTTTCAACTCGCAAGGCACCACTATCAACAATCAGGAAAAAGTCGAATGGCACTCGACGCTTAATCCGAGATTGCTGAACGTGTTATTGCTGTTGCCGGAAAAGATGTCGTCATGGGATCTTTACCAGTACACCCAGCATTTGAGTGACAATCACCAAAAAACCGGGCGCTATGAAATAGCGATGTGGAATAAGTTGGTCTATCCCATCGCGGTGTTGATCATGATGTTGCTGGCCTTGCCTTTTGCCGCTTACCACCGACGCGAAGGAGGAATAAGTGGCAAGATATTCATCGGTATCGTGCTCGGCTTGGCTTTCCATTTCGGCGGCAGGCTGTTTTCCAATTTGGGCGCGTTGAATGATTGGCAGCCGATGTTGAGCGCCACGGCGATCAGCTGGGTGTTTCTGACGATAGCGCTGGCATTGATGTGGAGAACGGAGCGGCGTTAGCGGCGCAGGCAGTGCGGAAGCGCCCGTCGCCCAGCTAGTGGTGCGGTTGAATTACTTGGCGGGCGTGGCGGGTTGTACGGCGCTGGCCGCAGCGGGATGTTTTCTCGCATGCCGTTCGCGCAAGGTCTGTTTCACGGCTTCGCGTTTTTCCGGGGGCAGCTGATTGATAGACTTGTATTTCTCTCTGGCCAGTTGGCGTTGCGCGGGTGTCAATTTGCTCCACTTTGCCAGTCGTTCATGCACGCGTTGCTGTTGCAGCGGAGTGAGCTGCGGGTAGCGTTTGGCAATCCTGATAAAATGCTTTTGCTGTTTTTCCGAGAGCGAATTCCATTCGCCGGAAAGCGGTGCCAAGGCTTGCTGCTGTTTCGGCGAGAGTTCGATCCACGCTTGCGCGCTCGCCAGCGCAGGCAGTGAGAGCAAAAAAACTGCCAACAGCGTGGCGGAGTAAGTCAGGCGCATGGTGTTATTGCTCGACGTAGGCGTCAACGGGCAAGTCATCGGCCAGAATGGCGATGTCGATTTCGCTATGGTCGTGTTCGTTGAGTTGCTGCATGTAGGCGGCACCGCTGAGCAGACACGCAGCAAATGCCAATGCCAACGCCCAAGAGCGAAATTTATGGTTGCTTGCCGGGCTGCCGGGCCACACTCCGTGGTGATTGAGCCACGCCAATACCGGAGTGTGCTGCAGCGCGCGATGGCTTTCTAATGTGCGGTTTCTGGCAGCACGAAGATTTTCGACAACGGCGGCGTCCAGCTGTGTAACAGACTGGTTTAGGAGTCGTTTGATTGAATTTGTGGTTAGATTTATGTTGTCCATTTCAGGCTTATTCCTTTTTCCTGTAGTTTTGCGGCCAGCGCATGTGTTGCGCGTGAGCAATGTGTTTTTACGCTTCCTTCGGAGCATCCCATTGCTTCCGCAGTTTCAGCTGTATCCAAGTCCTCCCAGTAACGCAGCAGGAAGGCTTCACGTTGACGCGCGGGTAGCTCAATCAGAGCTTCTTCAATTAGAGCAATCAGTTGCGATTGTTCGAACGAGGCATCCGGCTCGGGAGGTTGCGAATTGTTGTTTTTGTCTTGCAGTGAGTCCAGCGGGTCGTAATCCTCCGCGTCGTGGCGGGGGGTAAGCGAAGAGAACAACGTCGTCCAGAAGGAGCGCACCTTTTGTCTGCGGTAATAGTCGCGGATGGTGTTTTGCAGGATGCGCTGAAACAGCATGGGGAATTCGTCCACAGGCTTGTCGCCGTATTTATCGGCGAGTTTAAGCATGGAGTCCTGCACGATGTCGAGCGCGGCATGTTGGTCGCGAACCGCAAACAGCGCCTGTTTGTAGGCGCGTCGCTCGACTTCGACAAGGAATTGCGAAAGTTCGTAGTGACTGCTCAGCTGGAAGCTCCCTGTAGGCGAGCCGGAATACTAGCAAATTTCTGTTGATGTTTGAAAATATTGCGGAAATCGCGGTGGAATAAAAACCATTTGATACGAATGGGGGCTATTCGTTTGGGGGGCAACGGTTGATTTCAACATAAGCCGCTGCAAGGGCGCATTCATCAATAAGGCGGGGGCGCAAAATTTCCGGCTGAAGGGGGCTTGCTGTTCGATGGATGTCGAGAGCTGGCTCGCTATCGGTACCTGAGTTTTTTGCATCGCCCTTGCAGAGCCATTGAAGCGTACCCATCGACCCTTTTGTATGCATTGGCGGGCAATGTTGCGCAAAGGAAGTTGTGCTAGAGTTGCGGCTAAAATTATAAAAGGCATGGGGGAGAGATGTTCGCGCAGATGTTGCGTTTGAAATTATTTGCCGGTTTGTATGCGGGACTTTTTTTGCTCATATGGCCTTGGGCTGCCGGACAGGCGCAGCCGCTGGAGCTGGACGGGCAATGGTTTCGTGCGCCGCCGGATTGGATATATGCCGGACAATCGAAGTTGGATGACACCAAGTTGGTTCCGGTAGATATGCTGAGTCTCACTGGCGGACATTTTGTCTATCAGGCCGATTTCGATATTCAAAATCAGTCTCTCGTGCTGGACTTCAAGAACACCAGCGTAATCGGTTTATTTAATCACCGGATATTCGACAGGCAAGGCCGTTTGATCGAGGAATCCAAGGGGGGCATCCAAAGTGGCGAGGCAGCCCAATTTTGGTTGCGTCATGGGCGCGAATTGAATTTACCGCCAGGTCGCTATCGGTTGATCACTGAGCTCACGTCGCCATTTCTGCTGGCGCAGCCGCAACTCTATCTCGATTCGCGACAAGATTATCGCCAAGCCATCAATTCGGGCAATGCCTTGACGCTGGCTTGTGTGGGAATTCTATTCAGCTTGGTGTTTTATTACGGTGTCCTTTCTATCGTTCGCCGCAATCTTGTCGATGGCATGTATTCCATGTTTATTCTGAGCAACTTGCTCTATAACATGACCGCGCTGCTTATTTTTTCACAGTTATTTGAATTGCATTGGTTTTATCTGATCAGCGCGCCCTTCTTGTTGTTCGGCAACTGGGCTTATGTCCTGTTCGTGATCGGTTTGCTGGGCATACAGCGCGCCAAGCAGCCGAGGCTGTATGGCGCTGGTATGCTGCTGAAGGTTTTTTTTGCCATTTTTGCTTTGCTGGCACTGTTCAAGCCTAACTGGTCGTTGGAGCTGGTCAGGGTGGCGGTGGGGCTATATCTGACGTATGGGTTGATTTGCGGCATCGTGCGTGCACGTGACGGGAGTCAAACTGCGCGCTTTTATCTTGTCGCTATCGGGGTATTTTTTGCGGCGGGTATGACAGCCATTTCTTTGAACCGCGTGGAAGGTGTTTATACTTTTTACGTGGAGCATTTGGGCTTGCTGTCCATCACGGTGGAGGCCATGTTGCTGTCTTTCGTGCTGGCGCAACAGTTTTCCCAGCTGCACAAAGAAAAGGAGCAGGCGCTGTTCGTATCCATGCAAAATCTGCATGCTGCCAGCACCGATGCATTGACCGGCCTGCCGAACCGCTTCGCTTTGATTAGCGAATTGCAGCAATTGCCGGAACGGGGCAGTCTCACTTTTATTGATTTGGATGGGCTCAAGCATTACAACGATTTTTTTGGGCATGAACGCGGCGATGAATTGTTGTGCAGTTTTGGCCATCTGCTGCAACAACAGTTGCCGGAGGGGGCGCGGTTGCATCGCTTGGGCGGCGATGAGTTTGCCATCACTCATCCGCAAGGAGATTTTCATGAAATCGAAAATATGTTGTCCGTCACGGTAGAAGGATTGCGCAGTGCAGGCTTTGAATTGGCGGGCGCCAGTTTCGGTTTGGTATACGTCTTCGAAAATCCGTCCAAAGACAGGCTTATGCACATGGCCGACGAGCGCATGTACCAATGCAAAAGTGCCCGCAAGGACGCTATCGCGCAGCAGGCCTGGGTAGTTGGGGGTTGACCAAAACGCTGCCAGCCTTTATCTTGTGCGGTTCTTTAATTGTTTCCGGCTAGGGTTGTTGATATGGAACTGACAGGCGCAGAAATAGCCATCAAGTGTTTGCAGGAAGAGGAGGTCGAATATGTATTCGGCTATCCGGGTGGTGCGGTGTTGTTTATCTATGACGCGTTGTTCAATCAAGACAAAGTCAAGCATGTTCTGGTGCGCCATGAGCAAGCCGCCGTACACGCGGCCGATGGCTATTCGCGTTCCACCGACAAAGTGGGGGTCGCATTGGTGACATCCGGCCCGGGCGTCACCAATGCGGTGACGGGGATCGCTACCGCCTATATGGATTCTATTCCGCTGGTGGTTATCAGCGGCCAGGTGCCCACCAGTTATATCGGCGAAGACGCATTTCAGGAGGTGGACGCAGTGGGTATCACGCGTCCCTGCGTGAAGCACAATTTCTTGGTGAAGGATGCCAAGGACATCGCCAGCACCATGAAGAAAGCGTTTTATCTGGCCAAAAGCGGGCGTCCCGGCCCCGTATTGGTGGACATTCCCAAGGATGTGTCGAACCAAAAAGTGGAGTACAGCTACCCTTCGTCGGTCAATATCCGCTCTTACAATCCTGAGATGCACGGTGATGTCGCGCAAATCAAGCGCGCAGCTCATCTCTTGATTGAGGCTAAACGCCCGATGATATATGCGGGCGGAGGCGTGGTGCTGGCCGATGCGTCCAAGCAATTGGCCGATTTGGTACGCTTGCTGGGGATGCCTTGCACCAATACTCTAATGGGCTTGGGCGGCTATCCTGCCACCGATAAGCAGTTCGTCGGCATGCTCGGCATGCACGGCACTTACGAAGCCAACATGGGCATGCAGAACTGCGACGTGTTGCTGGCCGTCGGCGCGCGTTTCGATGATCGCGTGATCGGCAATGTGGCGCATTTCGGTTCTGTACCGCGCAAGATCATTCACATCGACATCGATCCGGCTTCCATTTCCAAGCGCGTACAAGTGGATGTGCCTATCGTTGGTGATGTCGGGAATGTGTTGGGCGATTTGCTTGCAGTGCTGCATAGCAGCAAACAAAAGCCGGATGCCGATGCGCTGGCGGCTTGGTGGAAGCAGATCGACGAGTGGCGCGCCCGCAATTCGCTGAAATACAAGAATTCAAGTGAGATCATCAAGCCGCAATATGTGATCGAGAAGCTGTATGAAATCACGCACGGCGAAGCTTTCGTGACCTCGGATGTGGGGCAGCACCAGATGTTTGCCGCGCAGTACTATAAATTTGACCAGCCGCGCCGCTGGATCAACTCCGGCGGTCTGGGCACGATGGGTTTCGGCCTGCCGGCGGCGATGGGGGTGCAGTTGGCGCATCCGGGCGCGCCAGTTGCCTGTGTGACGGGTGAAGGCAGTATCCAGATGAACATTCAGGAGTTGTCAACCTGCAAGCAGTTCCGCTTGCCGATCAAGGTGATCTCTTTGAATAATCGCTACCTCGGAATGGTGCGGCAGTGGCAGGAGTTTTTCCACGGCAATCGCTATTCTGAATCGTATATGGATGCCTTGCCGGATTTCGTTAAATTGGCCGAGGCTTATGGCCATGTCGGTATCCGTGTGGACAATCCGTCCGATGTGGAAGGCGCGTTGCGCGAGGCGTTCGCACGCAAGGACGAATTGGTATTCATGGATTTCCGTACCGACCCGACCGAGAATGTGTTCCCCATGGTGCCTGGCGGTAAAGGCCTGTCCGAAGTGATCTTGGCGGAGGATTTGTAATGCGACATATCATTTCGCTGCTGATGGAAAACGAGGCGGGCGCTTTATCCCGTGTGGCCGGGCTATTTTCCGCGCGCGGCTATAACATCGAATCTTTGACGGTCGCACCGACAGAAGATGTGACGCTGTCGCGCATGACAATCGTGACGCGCGGCTCCGATGCCATCATCGAGCAGATCAAAAAACAACTGAACAAGCTCATTGAGGTCGTGGCAGTCATAGACCTGACCGACGGCAATCACCTTGAACGCGAATTGATGCTGGTAAAATTGCGCGCGCAGGGCGAGGCGCGGGAGGAGTTGAAGCGTATGGCGGATATCTTTCGCGGGCGCATTATCGATGTTTCCGACAAGACCTACACCATCGAGCTGACTGGCACGGGTTCCAAGCTGGATAGTTTTTTAAACGCGATTGACCGCAATTTAATCCTTGAAACGGTGCGTACCGGTTCATCCGGGATCGGGCGCGGCGACCGCATATTAAAGCTGTAAGTTGAAAGCAGTCGCTAGACGTTAGTTAAACCCGCGCGGCGGACAACACCAACTAACGACTAACGCCTAAGAACTGATTTTTTATAAAGAGGCCAACATGAAAGTTTATTACGACAAAGACGCAGACCTTTCCCTGATCAAGGGCAAACAAGTAACCATCATCGGCTACGGCTCACAAGGCCATGCCCACGCGCAAAATCTGAAAGAATCCGGCGTGAGTGTGACAGTGGGGCTGCGTAAAGGTGGTTCTTCTTGGGCCAAGGCGGTTGCTGCCGGTCACAAGGTCGCCGGGATTGCTGATGCCGTGAAGGGGGCTGATCTGGTGATGTTGCTGTTGCCTGATGAGACCATGGCGCAAATTTATCATGACGATATTGAAAAGAGCCTGAAGTCCGGCGCGGCATTGGCCTTTGCACACGGCTTCAATGTTCATTACAACCAGATCGTGCCGCCCGCAGATGTTGACGTAATCATGATCGCTCCTAAAGGCCCTGGCCACACTGTGCGTTCGGAATACCTCAAGGGCGGCGGCGTACCTACATTGATCGCCGTGTATCAGGACAAAAGCGGCAAGGCGAAAGATATCGCGCTGTCTTACGCGGCAGCCAACGGCGGTACCAAGGGCGGCGTGATCGAGACCAACTTCCGTGAAGAGACCGAGACTGATCTGTTCGGCGAGCAGGCCGTGCTGTGCGGCGGTGCAGTGGAGCTGGTTAAAGCCGGTTTTGAAACATTGACCGAAGCGGGCTACGCGCCTGAGATGGCATACTTCGAGTGTCTGCATGAACTCAAGCTGATCGTGGATCTGATGTACGAAGGCGGCATCGCCAACATGAACTACTCCATCTCCAACAACGCGGAATACGGTGAGTATGTAACTGGCCACCGCGTGATTGCCGATGAAGCGCGCGCCGCGATGAAGGAATGTCTGAAAAATATCCAGAACGGTTCCTACGCCAAACAGTTCATCCTCGAAGGTCGCACCAACTATCCTGAAATGACGGCACGCCGTCGTTTGAATGCGGAGCATCCGATTGAAGTTGTGGGCGGCAAGCTGCGCGCCATGATGCCTTGGATCGGCAAGAACAAACTGGTCGATCAATCGAAGAACTAAAAGGCAGTCGGTAGACGTTAGTCGATAGTTGTTAGTTAAGGGCACCTCTTTTCTGCAACTGGCGATTAGTTCCTTCAACGAATAGCAAACGACTAAAAGCTAAGGCAGTCGTTGGACGTTAGACGTTAGTGGCTAGCTGAGAAATCCGCTAGCATTAGCGGCTAGCACTAACGATTTTTGACTAACGACTAGCGACTAAAGGCTAACGACGCAGAATGAGCAACTATCCCCACCCCATCATCGCCCGCGAAGGTTGGCCGTTTCTGGCTATATCCTTGCTTCTTGCCATTGCCGCCACTGTTTGGTGCGCCGCGTGGTCGATTCCCTTGTGGGTCATATTTGTATTCGTGTTGCAGTTCTTTCGCGATCCTGCACGCGAGATACCGCAACAAGTCGGTGCAGTATTGTCGCCAGCGGATGGACGTGTCATCAAGGTTGAGCGTACGCAAGACCCTTACGGTCATCGCGATGCGATTCTGGTTAGCGTGTTCATGAACGTGTTCAACGTGCATTCCAACCGCAGCCCGGTGGATGGCACGATACAAAAAGTGCAATATTTCCCCGGTAAGTTCGTGAATGCAGATTTGGACAAGGCATCAACGGAGAATGAGCGCAACGCCATTGTGCTGAACACCGCCGACGGACAAACCGTGACCTTTGTGCAAGTCGCCGGACTCATTGCCCGCCGCATCCTGTGCTACGTGAAAGCGGGCGATACGCTGACTCGCGGACAACGCTACGGCTTCATCCGCTTCGGTTCGCGCGTGGATGTGTATTTGCCGCTCACGGCTACCGTCAAGGTGAGTATCGGTGATAAAGTATCCGCCACGACTACTATTCTGGCTCAACTGTAATACACCATGAACGACCTGAACAATCGCAAACCGCCGATGGACTTACGTCGCCGCAGCATCTATCTGCTGCCGAACCTGTTCACTACAGGTGCGCTGTTTGCCGGTTTTTATGCCATCGTGCAGGCGATGAACGGCAAGTTCGAATTCGCCGCTGTGGCCATCTTCATCGCGATGGTGCTGGACGGGCTGGACGGTCGCGTGGCGCGATTGACGCACACGCAAAGCGAGTTCGGTGCCGAGTACGACAGCTTGTCCGACATGGTCTCGTTCGGCGTGGCCCCCTCGCTGCTGATGTACGAATGGGCGTTTCGCGATCTGGGCAAGATCGGCTGGTTCGCAGCGTTCATCTATTGTGCGGGTACAGCACTGCGTCTGGCCCGCTTCAACACCAACATCGACGTGGTGGATAAACGTTATTTCCAAGGCTTGCCCAGCCCCGCTGCCGCAGCGTTGGTCGCGGGTTTCGTGTGGGTGATGGGTGACTACGGCTTCACCGGACAAGACTTACGTTGGTATGCGGTGGCACTCACTGTATTTGCAGGGTTGAGCATGGTGAGCAACGTCCTCTTCTACAGCTTCAAAGATTTCAACATGCGCAAGAGCGTTCCCTTCATCGCTATTTTCGTGCTTGCCCTGTTCTTTATCCTGATCTCCAGTTACCCGCCCGGCGTGCTGTTTTTTATCTTTTTGGGCTACGCGCTGTCCGGTTACGTTCTGTGGCTGTTAAACCTGCGTAAACCGCCTAGCAAACCTTTACCCTGATTGGCATTTAGTCTGCGGCCTAATAAAAAAGGCGCATCGTTACGATGCGCCTTTTTTATTGTGCGACTTTGATGAAGCTTATTTGGGGTGAGCTGCTTTGCGGCGGGCAAAGTCGGTCAGGCGCAAGACCTTCGCTGAAGAGAACAGGCCGCACAGGTGGTGTTCTTTGCCGTCCTTGTGATCCAGTACGGGAAGGTGAGTACGACCGGTTCTTTGGAAAGCGTCGAGCAAGCCTTGGACGGTAACGGATTCGACATTCTTCATTTCGACGCTGACCCAGTCTTCGACCCTTTCCATGATGTCTTTTACTTTGATGTCATTATGTGTGACACCGCGGTCGGCAAAGCCCACGCTTTGCAGGTAGCGCATCGGCTTTTCGCCCATGATGTCGTAAGAAGTGATCATGCCGAGGATTTTTTGCGAGGCGGCATCAACCACGAAGCCGATACGCAAACCGGCGATTTTCATTTTTTGCAGCGCTTCGTCGATGGTGTCTTCGGGATCGACTTTGAAAAGAGCGCGCACACGGAAGTCCGTCATAACGGAGGTGGCTGGGTCATGCAATTCCACCTGCCATGGTTCGTTGCTGGGAGCCAGGATGTTGGAAACTTCAGAAAAAGTATGCAAAGTGTTCGGTTTTTGGTGTCCCATTGAGTTCTCCGTCGATCTTGTTGGTTGGTGCTTTCCGAAGGCGAAGTATAACGCCTTCGGAATTTCTCGTCAGCGGGAAATTCCAATCTCATGCGTAGAAAAGTGGCGATTTTTTCGATGAGCCTCACTGCTTTTCAAGGCAGGCCAAGTAAATTGCCGCATCCGGCGCGGTCTTGTTACGCTGTGCCTGCCAGATCATTTCGCCGAGGCAGTCCATCATGGCGTGCTGCGCTCCGTGTTCCGATTCGTATTTGTGCGTGAGCCGCGCGAACTGTTCGCGGATGCCATGCGGCTGGCCGATGGATATCTGCTCTTCGATGGTGAGGTGCATCATCAGGTGCAGGAACGGGTTGATCGCATTGCCGTCCGGCGCGTAGTCCTTGTCCTGATTGGCTTCCGGGGCTGAAAGCAACTCGTGATATTCGGGATGTTTGGCGATGAGCTGTGCGGTGAGGTCTTCCAGCGGCGAGAGCAACTCGCTTGCGCTGCGCTTGCGCCAGGTCTCGAACAGGAATTGCCGCGCTTGATCGCGGGTGGGATTGAACATTCAGAACACCTTGTTTTTATATTCGCACAAACTCTCGATGATGCATTCGCCGCATTTGGGCTTGCGCGCCTGACAGATATAGCGCCCGTGCAGGATCAGCCAGTGGTGCGCGTGCAGCTTGAATTCATCAGGCACAAATTTTAGCAGCTTCTGTTCCACCTCCAGCACATCCTTGCCGGGGGCGATGCCGGTGCGATTGGAGATGCGGAAGATATGCGTATCGACCGCGATGGTCGGCAGCCCGAAGGCGGTGTTCAGCACCACGTTCGCCGTCTTGCGTCCCACGCCGGGCAGCGCTTCCAGCGCTTCGCGCGTTTTCGGCACAGCGCCGCCGTGTTTTTCCACAAGCATTTTGCAGGTCTGGATGACGTGCCGGGCTTTGGTTTTGTACAAGCCGATGCGCTGGATATAACTGCGCAAAGTTTCCTCACCCAGATCAATCAGCGCCTGCGGAGTATTGGCGACGGGGTAGAGCTGGCGCGTGGCGGCGTTCACGCTGATGTCGGTGGCCTGTGCCGACAGCAGCACGGCGATCAACAGTTCAAACGGGGTGGAGTATTCCAGCTCGGGTTTGGGGTGAGGGTTAGCGGCTTGCAGGCGTAAAAATATCTCGCGCCGTTTGCTCGGATTCATTGCTAGTGTGCGGAAGGCGCGTAGCCGCTATCGACCGGCATCACTCCTGCGCTGCTGCCGCGCACTTTGCGTTCTTTGCGCAGGTTCAGCCAGTTTTTTCCCGCGATGAGGCAGCCCAAGCCGATAAATGCGCCGGGCGGCAGGATGGCAAGCAGGAAGCCGTGATAGTTGGGGATGACGTGGATGACCCAGTCTTTTGTGGTTTCGCCGAGCGCGAGGTCAATGCCGGATAACAAAGTGCCGTGGCCGACGATCTCGCGCATGCCGCCCAATATGGCGAGCACTGCCGTCAGGCCCAGCCCCATGGTGAAGCCGTCCAGCGCCGAGGCACTTACCGGATTTTTCGAGGCGAAGGCTTCGATGCGTTGCAGTACGATGCAGTTAGTGACGATGAGCGGGATGAAGATGCCCAACACCACATACAGGCTGTACATGTAGGCGTTCATCAGGTACTGCACCACGGTGACCAGCACCGCGATGATGAGGATGAAAACCGGTATGCGTATCTCGTTCGGCACGTAATTGCGGATCGGTGAAATGGCCGCTCCGCTCAAGGCCATCACCAGTGCGGTCGCCAAGCCCAGGCTAACACCGTTCACCACCGTGCTGCTCACCGCCAGAATGGGGCACAGACCGAGCAGTTGCACGACGCCGGTGTTCTGCTTCCACACGCCGTTGTAAAAGATGTCTTTGAATTCTTGAGGGCTCATTTCTGTTTCTCCTTCTGTGGCTTGGGCGTGCTTGCTGCAAATAATTTATCGCGGTTCGTCTCAAAATACTGCAAGGCTTTATTCACCGCTTTGACCACGGCGCGCGGCGTGATGGTCGCACCCGCCATGTAGTCGAATTTCCCACCGTCCTTCTTCACTTTCCACTCGGCGTCTTTGTATGCTTCGCGGGATTTTCCGTCGAAGCCCTTTATCCACGGGTTTTTCGGAAGTTCGATGTAGTCGCCCAGCCCCGGTGTCTCCTTGTGCGATACCACGCGCACGCCGGCCAGCTCGCCATTAGCGCGCACGGCGAGGACGAGCGCGATTTTGCCGCTGTAACCGTCCGGCGCGACGACTTCGAGCACGACAGCGGAAGGTGCGTCATTCAGGCGAGCGCGGTAAGCTGTGGTGACATCTTCTGTGCCCAGCAGCGGGTCGGCAGGGATGCTCAATGTGTCTTGCATGATGTCGTTGTCGAACAATGCAAGCGGCACGATCTGGGTGATGAGCTTCAGCTTCTCGGCTTTTTCACTCTTCACGATCTCGTCATGCGTGAGGAAAAAAGTGGAAGCCAGTATCGCCGTGCCGATGACGGCGAAGAACACGAGATTGGCTGCCGATTGCAGGCTGGCGCGGGCTAGGCGTTTCATTGCTTGCCCCCTTTCTTACCGAACACTTTGGGTTGTGTCCACGCGTCGATCAGCGGCACGCAGATGTTCATGAACAACGTGGCGAACGCCATGCCGTCGGGGAAGCCGCCGAATGCGCGGATCAGATAAGTGAGTACGCCCGCGCCAACGGCGAAGATAATCTTGCCTTTGGCGGTAGTGGGCGAAGTGACCGGATCGGTGAGAATGAAGAATGCGCCTAACATTGCCGCGCCGGAGAACCAGTGAAACAGCGGCGTGACGTAATGTGTCGGATCGACCAGATGGAAGATGCCCGCAGTCGCGAACAGTGCGCCGAGGTAGGCCAGCGGCAAATGCCAGGTGATGATGCGATTCAGCAACAGATACACACCGCCGATGGCGAAACCGAGCGCCACCATTTCGCTGCCCTTGCCCGCCAGATGCCCGTAGATCGGCATGTCGCTGATGTCGTGCACCGAGAGGCCGAGATGCAGTTGCGTTTTCAGCGTGTCCAGCGGTGTCGCCATGGTCACCGCGTCCAGCGTCAATCCGTTCGGCAATACGCCCTTGAAGATGTAGCTCAATTGTTCGGCGAAGGACAGCTCGATTCCGCCCAGCGCGTGCGGCGTGAGCCAGTGCGTCATATGCACGGGGAAGGAAATGATGAGCACGGCATAGCCGATCATCGCCGGGTTGAACGTGTTGTTGCCCAGGCCGCCATACAGGTGTTTGGAAACCGCGATAGCGAAGGCCGTGCCAACCACCACCATCCACCAGGGTGCGAGCGGCGGAATGGACAGCGCGAGCAACCATGCGGTGAGCAAGGCGCTGTTGTCGGATAGGAAGGGCTTGAGCGGACGCTCGCGCAGCTTGAGCATTGCGGCCTCGGTCGCCAGCGCGGTGAGGGAAGCTAGCGTCAGAGATACCAGAATCGCCGGGCCGAAATACCACACGTACAGTGCGATGCCGGGGATGAGTGCCAGCATGACCTTGAACATGATCTCGCCAACGCTGTTGGATTTAGTGATGAAGGGGGATATCCACATGGCGTTATTCGCTCTTTTGTTCGGCATCGGAAAGTGCCATTTCATGGGCTTTGGCGCGACGTGCATCGGCCTCTGCAATCTCGGCGTGTTGTTGCGGTGTTAATGTTTCGGTATTTTTTGGGTGTGCGGCGGAGGCTTGTTCTTTGGCACGCGCCAGTGCTGCGTCAATGCGCAGTTGCATTGCGTCATCCGGGTCGGCATTCGGGCCGAGCGGAGTGGCCGTCGGCATTTGCACGGCATCCGATGCCGCTTTGGCAACAGCTGCTGCTTTTTCCTTCTGTGCCAGCTTCTCAGCCTTTTCCTGTTTCTCGCGTTCGATGCGCAACTGGCGGAATTCGTGCCGTTCGCGCGCGAGTTCTGCGGCCTGAGCTTCCTGTTCGCGCGCCCATATTTCGCTCTTGGCGTAGCGGTAGTAATTTACCAGTGGAATGTTGCTGGGGCACACGTAGGTGCAAGCGCCGCACTCGATGCAGTCGAACAGATGGAATTCCTGCGCTTTGCCGAAGTTGTTCGCTTTGGCGAACCAGTACAAGTCTTGCGGCTGCAACTCTGCGGGACATACCTCGGCGCAACGCGTGCAGCGTATGCACGGTAGCGCGGGCTTGGGCGGTGGAAACAGCGCGGGCGATGAAGCGATGATGCAATTGGCGGCCTTGGTGATACCCACCGTGGCGGAGGGGAGTTGAACACCCATCATCGGGCCACCCATGATGTGCTTGTCGGTGTCGGGACGGCTACCGGCCTGAGCCATCAGTTCGTCAACCGGCGTGCCGAGTAGGACTTCAAAATTTTGTGCATGGGCAACATTGCCGGTGACCGTGACGATGCGCGACAGCAGCGGCTCACCGTGCGCGATGGCGCGCCACGCACTGTAGGCGGTGGCGACGTTGAAGCATTGCAAGCCCTTCTCGGTCGAGCGCACACCTGCCGCGACCTCGATCCCGGTGAGGATGCGCATCAGCTGCTTCGCGCCGCCGCTCGGGTAGACCGTCGGCACGGCGACCACCGTCATGTGCTCGTGTTTGCCGTCGATCACGGCCTGCCGCATCGCGGCGATGGCCTCGGGTTTATTGTCCTCGATACCGATCAATATTTCTTCTGCATACAGCAGTTCGCGCAACACCTCCGCGCCGCGCAGGATGTCGGCGGGACGTTCGCGCATCAGCATGTCGTCGCAGGTGATGTAGGGCTCGCATTCCGCGCCGTTGAGCACCATGGTCTTGATCTTGTGCTTGTTGGAATAGGCCTTCAGGTCGCTGGGGAATACCGCGCCGCCCAAGCCGACGACTCCCGCTTGTCTGAGCAGGTGGCGCAACTCGGTATGCGCAGTCTGCTTATAGTCCACGCCGGTGTGCGCGATCCATTCGTCACGGCCGTCGGGGACGATGGTCACGCACAGATCGGGCTGGCCGGAATGATGCGCGACTAGTTGCAAGTCGATGGCGCTGACCGTGCCGGAAGTGGAGGCATGCACCGCATTGGACAGGCGCCCTTCCGGTTTGCCGATCATCTGCCCCTTGAGCACGTGCTCACCGACTTG
Organism: Gallionellaceae bacterium; assembly: GCA_009773615.1. Classification (GTDB taxonomy): domain Bacteria; phylum Pseudomonadota; class Gammaproteobacteria; order Burkholderiales; family Gallionellaceae; genus PALSA-1006. Next base: position 12,969 of record WSYA01000026.1, on the reverse strand, counting down.
CACAACCGGCTTGGCGCGCGCTCCGACATGCTGGTGCAACGGGATGACCAGTTTCGACGGAAGCGCCGTTTGCGCGATAGGTGTGCGCGTCGATTCGGTCTTGTGCGTGGGCGGATGTACGCCGCCGTGGAATTTGAAGGCCGCTTTCATATTGTTGCCTGAATGGGAAATACCGGATAACGCCATTTCCAGTTGGTGATGTCTTCGGCTATGGGCAGCATGCTGATGCAGTCGACCGGGCAGGGCGCCAGACATAGCTCGCAGCCTGTGCATTCGGAAGCGATGATCGTATGCATCTGTTTTGCCGCACCGACGATGGCATCCACCGGGCAGGCCTGTATGCACAGCGTGCAGCCGATGCACGTGCTCTCGTCGATGAAGGCGACCGACTTGGCTTTGGGGGGCGCGCCTTCGCCGAAAGGGATGAATTCCTTGCCGAGCAAATCGGCCAGTTTGTGTATGCCCTCTTCGCCGCCGGGCGGGCACTTGTTGATATCGGCCTCGCCTTTGGCGAGGGCTTCGGCGTAGGGCTTGCAGCCGGGGAAGCCGCACTGTCCGCACTGCGTCTGCGGCAGTACGGCATCGATTTTTTCTACCAGCGGATTACCCTGCACTTTGAACTTAATGGCGGAGAAGCCCAGCACCGCGCCCAGAAACACGGCGATGCCGATCATCACCAGAAGCGCAGCGATCATTTAACCAAGCCCGAGAAACCCATGAACGTGAGGCTCATCAGTCCGGCGGTGACCATCGCGATGGACGAGCCTTTGAATATGCCCGGCACGTCGGCGCCGTCGAGGCGTTCGCGAATGCCTGCGAACAGCACCATCACCAGCGTGAAGCCCAGCGCGCCGCCGAAGCCGAACAGCAGCGATTCCATGAAGTCGTGTTTGGCCTGCACGTTGAGCAGCGGGATGCCGAGCACCGCGCAATTGGTAGTAATCAGCGGCAGGTAAATGCCCAGCACCTGATACAGGGCGGGGCTGGTCTTGTGCACCACCATTTCGGTGAACTGTACGATGCCCGCGATGACCACGATGAAAGACAGCGTGGTGAGATAAGCCAAGTCGGGGCCGAGCAGGTAATGCTGGATGAGGTAGCTGGAGCCGGAACCCAGCGTCAGCACGAAAGTGGTCGCCGCACCCATGCCGACGGCGACTTCCAGTTTTTTGGAAACCCCCATGAACGGGCACAGCCCGAGTATCTTCACCATCACGATGTTGTTTACGAACACCGTGCTGACGAGAATGAGTATATATTCAGTCATTCACTTGCCTCTATAGAAGGCGCGGATTATCCGCCGATTCATGGCACGCTTCAACCGCGTTTCTGGAATATGGATATTCCCTAAAGTTAAATCTCAACGCGCGTTCCCATTTCGATAACGCGGTTGGTCGGAATTTTGAAGAAATCCGCCGCGTTCATGGCGTTCTTGGACAGCGCCAGAAACAGCCTCTCGCGCCATTTCATCATGCCGGGATTGGGGCTGGAAACGATCATGGCACGCGAGACGAAGAACGATGTGCTCATCATTTCAAACGGCAAGCCGATGGTGCCGCATTGCTCCAAGGCGGCAGGAAGGTCGGGCGTTTCCATAAAACCGTAGAACACTCTGACCCGATAAAAGTTCTTGCCCAGATCGTCGATCAACAGGCGGTTGCCTTTGGTAACGTAGGGTTTGTCCTCAACGATGACCGTGAGCAAGATATTGCGCTCATGCAGCACTTGATTGTGTTTGAGGTTGTGCAGCAAAGCTGAAGGCGCACCCTCGCCCACGTTGGTCAGAAAGATGGCGGTACCCTGCACCCGGTTGATGCTGTCCGCCCCATCCAGCACCACCTGGACGGGGACTGCCTGCCGTGATATTTCGGCGAATAATAATTTACGCCCCTTTTTCCAAGTGGTGAGCACGGCAAAAGAAAGGAGTGCGATACCCAGAGGGAACCAGCCGCCCTGGGGAATTTTCAGCGCATTGGCCGAGAAGTAAGCCAGATCGATGCAAAATAAAGTGCCGATCAGCGGGACGACGAGCAGCGGAGACCAGCGCCAGGCGACCAGCACAAAGGCGATCAGTATGGTGTCGATAAGCATGGTACCGGTGACGGCGATGCCGTAAGCCGCCGCCAAGTTGTTGGAGTTTTGAAATGTGAGCACCAGAAAAATGACCGCCAGATACAGCGTCCAGTTGGTTAGCGGAACATAGATTTGCCCCTGCGCCTTATCGGAAGTCTGGCAAATTTCCATGCGCGGCAGAAAGCCCATTTGCACCGATTGGCTGGCGACGGAGAAAGCGCCGGAAATGACGGCCTGCGAAGCGATCACCGTGGCGGCAGTGGCAAGCAGCACCATCGGTAGTAGCGCCCATGTCGGGGCGAGCAGATAGAACGGATTTTCGACGGCCTGCGGGTTGTGCAGCAACAGCGCGCCTTGGCCGAAATAGTTCAGCACCAGTGCGGGCAAGACGAAAGAAAACCAAGTCAGCCGGATCGGAAATTTTCCGAAATGTCCCATGTCGGTGTAGAGCGCTTCGCCTCCGGTCACGGCCAGCACCACGGAGCCGAGCGTCAAAAAAGACAGCCAGGGGTCGAGCGTGAGGAATTGGTAGGCAAAGTAGGGGTTGAGCGCCCATAACACTTGCGGGCTTTGTGCGATGGACAGCGCGCCCAAGACTCCCAAGGTGGCGAACCAGAAAATCATGACGGGGCCGAACGCCATGCCCATCACGCCCGCGCCGCGTTTTTGCATCATGAACAATGCGGTGAGCACGATGACGGTGATCGGCATTACATAATGGCCAAGCCGAGGTGCGACGACATTCAGCCCTTCGACGGCGGAGAGCACCGAAATGGCGGGGGTGATCATGCTGTCGCCATAAAACAATGCGGCGGCAAATACGCCGAGCATCGCAAGGAGACGCTTGGTTTGGGGGCGCGCTGCATTCAACTCGCCGGCAAGAGCCATCAAGGCCATCGAGCCGCCTTCGCCGCGATTGTCCGCGCGCATGATGATGATCACGTATTTGAGCGATACCAGCAGCATGATGGTCCAAAACATCACCGACAGCACGCCGAGGATGTTGGCTTCGACTATAGGCAGCGGATGGTGTCCGGCGAAGGTTTCTTTTAACGCGTACAGCGGGCTGGTGCCGATGTCGCCATATACGACGCCGATAGCGCCCAGCATGAGTGTGGATAGTTTTTGTGTATGCGTGCGGCTCATTCCCCCTCCTTTGTTTCTTCTCTGTGGAAGATTGGGGCGGCACGATACGCCTGCATTAAGAGGAACGCAATTTTCAGTTTCGCGCTATCGGGATAGACATTTCATGGTCATGCAAATCTGCGGGGGCTGGCAAAATATGGTACGACTCGCTGCCGGGTAAGAATTGCATGCGTTAAAAAATCACAATTTCGCAATCACAGCATCGAATTCCTCAATCGACATCGGCTTGCCGAACAGATAGCCTTGGTAGAGATTGCAGTCGTGTTTTTCAAGGAAAGTTCGCTGTGCTTCCGTCTCCACCCCTTCGGCAAAAATATCCAGTTCCAAAGACTTTGCCAGATCGATGAGGGTCTGCACCAGCCGTGTGTCGCCGCTTTCTGTGGTAAGGCCCTGCACAAATTCCTGATGTATCTTGAGCTGATCGGAAGATAGCTCCTTGATGAAAGATAGCGATGAATAGACTGTGTTGAAATTATCCATTGCCACCTTGACCCCCAGATTTCTCAAAGCACGGATTTTGTCTACCGTACTATTGACCTCTGTCAGCACCAGTTTTTCTGATAGTTCCAATTTTAGGCGCGTCGGGTTAGCCTGATGTATTTTCAAGATGTCGGTAACTTCGCTCACAAAATCGGGCTGGCCGAAATGCTTGGCACTGATGTTTATGGTCAGCGTTAAATTGCGTGTTTTAGCGTCTCTGCCCCACAGGGCGAGCTGCCGACAGGCAGATTGCAGAACCCAGCGACTAATTTTAATTATAACGTCGCTCTCTTCGGCAATCGGGAGAAATTGTCCGGGCATGAACATGCCTTGCTCAGGATGCTTCCAGCGCAGGAATGCTTCCGCACCCTGCGGGCGATTGTTGCTGTCCACCTGTATCTGGTAATGCAGATGCATTTGTTGCAACTCTATGGCGTAGTGCAAATCATTCTCGAGCGCATCATGCGTCGCTGCGTTTTTCTGCATGATGGGATCAAAAAAGCGCACTGCATTGCGCCCGGAATTTTTCGCCTGATACATCGCCATGTCGGCGTGTTCGATCAATGCTTCCAAAGTATCGTCATTGCCGTGATACAGGCAGATACCGATGCTGGGCGAACTGTGATGTTCGTGCCCCTTGAGGTCGTACGGACGGGCCAACGCTTCCCGAACTTTTTCGGCAACCAGTGAAATTTTGCGTGTAGCATCGTTCGGGTCGCTGCCGGATGACTCGATCAGCACAACGAACTCGTCCCCGCCGAACCTTGCCACTGTATCCATTTCGCGCACACAGGACTTGATCCGCGCGCCCACCTCTATCAGCAATAAATCGCCATAATCGTGCCCAAAGGTGTCGTTAAGCGACTTGAAACGATCCAGATCGATGAACAGTACGGAGCCGTAATCGTTGCGCCGTGCGGACGCGGTCAGCGCCGTGCGGAAGCGTTCGAGGAACAGGCGGCGGTTGGGTAGTTTGGTCAATGCATCATAGAAGGCCAGATTGTGGATTTCCTCCTCAATGCGTTTGCGTGCGGTGATGTCGCTGAATATGGCCACGTAATGGGTGGTTTCCTGCTGTTCGTTTTTGACTGCCGTGATGGTCATCCATTTGGGGTAGACTTCGCCGCTCTTGCGCCGGTCATAAATTTCGCCGGCCCAATTTCCGGTGCGCAACAAGCGTTGCCACATCTCGATGTAAAAAGACCTGTCGTGCCGACCCGAACTCATGATGCGAGGATTTTTTCCCAGCACCTCTTTGGCACTGTAGCCGGTAATATCCGAGAATGCCCGGTTGACCCGGACGATATTGCCCAGCGTATCAGTGATCACGATGGCATCTTGCGTCTCGAAAGTTGCGGCGGCAATGCGCAAGGCATCCTCGTGCTGTTTGCGCCTAGTGATGTCCCTCATGAACACCACATTAAATTCTTTGCCGTCGAATTTGATGTAATTAGCAGAAACCTCGACCGGGAATATGGAGCCATCCTTGCGCCTGTGCCTTGTTTCGAAGCTGAGGTCGCCTTTCTGCTGTAACTCCTGCCAGTGACTGGGCCATACGTCGAACTTAAAATTCGGATTGATATCGCGGAGGGACATCGCAAGCAGCTCTTCGTTTGCATACCCCAGCCCGCGGCAGGCGGATTCATTGGCGTAAACGATGTGTGCCTGCTTGTCAATCCAGCAGATGCTGTCGGGCGCTTGGTCGCTGACAAATTGGGTCATCAGCAGTTTTTCTTCCATCTGCTTGCGCTCGGTGATGTCCTGATAAACGCCAAGCACGCCGATGATTTCGTTGGCGGCGTTTCGAAGCGGCACTTTTGAGGTTTGCAGCCAGATTACCTTGCCATCTGGCGTGGTCTGCGGCTCTTCATAGGCAAGCTTGGGAATACCTGACTCAATGACCTGCCGGTCGTCTGCTTGATAAAGCCCCGCCTGCTCATGCCAGCTTAACTGGTAGTCGGTTTTACCGATGATGTTCTGCGGAGTTGTCTCTCCGGCATCCTTGGCAAAAGCTGGATTGCAGCAGATATAGCGCGATTCCCGGTCTTTCCAGAAAACGCGCACCGGTGCCGCATCAATAATGGTCTGAAGCAAATTTTGGGATTCGGCAACCGCTTTCTGCCAGCTAGTCAAGGCGTGATCCGTCCTGCGTATGGCATAAAACAACGCGGCATACAGCGCGCCAAAAACGCCAAGTACCACCAGAGTAATTTGGATAGATCGGACATCAAGGCGGTAAATAAAGCGGGATATATCATCATAGCTTTCGATGACCCCGGTTTGTTTCTCGCCATGCATAAACGGCATGTAGGTCATGTAAATATGCACATCGCGCATCTCGCCGTTCATGCCGGAAAACGTGTTGCGATGTTCCATGCTGTGTGCCGCCTCTCCATGCAGGGCTTTAGCCAATAATTCAGGGCGCTGACTTGTTTTGCCGATTTCGTGCTTGGCGGATGAGTAGATGGTGGTTCCAGCCAGGTCGTATATCTTCAGTTTGAGAAGGGTATGTGTGTCGGTTTTCTCCAGTGCAGAAGTGAATAAGGCATCGAAATTCGGCAGCGCCGTTTGGCTGCCGTGCTCTGCGCTGTTGGCAATAAAAGTGTTAATCGGGTCTGACAGCGTGTTGGCAAGATGGAATAAGAATCTTTCGTTTTTTTGTGCGAAATATTCTTCAGACAAGTTTATCTGTTCGTAGCGATACAGATAAACCAAAGAGGGGGCTGCGATTAATATTGCCAACAGGCTGGCAATCGAAAGGCGGCGAAGCAAAGAACTCTGGTTCGAATTGCCGGGGAGCTCACTGGACCTAAAGAACAGTTTGGAAAATACAGTTTTTGGACCAATCGAGCCCATATGTCCCTCCCAATTAGGCGGTTTAAGTATGCAAGCTAGACTAGTGAAATATTACCATAGTAACCTCATTCAGTATATGGGCGGCGCGCATTAAATGGCGGTTTTTGTATTTCGCAAATATGAAGCTTATTGATCAGCAACGCCAGAAAGGCGATGCGTACAAATACATTTGGCGGGCTCCAATATGGGCACTAGCAGGTAGCCCCCGCACGATTTGGCTTGTCAATAGCGGACGATCAAGGGGTCGCGCCGCCTCGGTTGTTTTGTTAGCGTTCTCTTTCTTGTCGGGTTAGGTCGGCTCGTCGTCCTCGTCGAGGTAGTCATGTTGTCTCCGTAAGTTTTTTTAAAGTTAGTGCTTGTGACGGATCGCTGTGGCACATTCTGCCACCAGCTCCCATCCGCGATAGATCATGCCGCTGTACATCTGCACCAGCGCGGCTCCGGCCTGCATCTTCTCCAGCGCATCCGCACCCTTGACGATACCTCCCACGCCGATGATGGGCAGCGCGCTACCGCGACCTTGCTCGGCACAGGCGTTCAGTTCGGCGGCGAGCTGGCGGATGACGGCGGTGGACTTTTCGCGCACGGGCAATCCGCTTAAGCCGCCCACCTCTGTGCTGTGTTGCAATCCCTCCACCCCTTCGCGCGACAGGGTGGTGTTGGTGGCGATGACGCCGTCGATACGGTGTTTGACGAGCAGTGCGGCAATATTTTTGATCTGCTCCGCATCGAGGTCGGGCGCAATTTTCACGGCCAGCGGCACATATTTCCCGTGTCTTTGTGCCAATTTTTCCTGTTCCGCTTTCAGTTGTCCGAGCAGCGCATCTAGTTCGTCGCCGCCCTGTAGCTGGCGCAGGTTTTTGGTGTTGGGCGAGGAGATGTTGATGGCGACGTAGCTAGCGTGCGCATACACCTTGCGCAGGCCGATGAGGTAATCGTCCGCCGCTTTTTCAATTGGTGTGTCGGCGTTCTTGCCGATGTTGATGCCGAGGACGCCCTTGTATTGGGCGCGCTTCACATTCTCAACCAGCGCATCCACGCCGCTGTTATTGAAGCCCATGCGGTTGATGATGGCCTGTGCTTGGGGCAGGCGGAATAGACGCGGTTTGGGGTTGCCGGGCTGCGCGCGCGGCGTGACCGTGCCGATCTCGATAAAGCCGAAGCCGAGCGCGGCGAGAGCGTCGATGTATTCGCCGTTCTTGTCCAACCCCGCTGCCAACCCCACCGGGTTGGGGAAGGTGATGCCCATCACGGTGCGCGGATCGATGGCGGGATGCTTGACGAGCAGGGGCAGCGTGCCTAGGCAGTGTGCGGTCTTCAGCGCATTGAGCGTGGCGTGGTGTGCGGTCTCGGGATCGAGGGAAAACAGTGCGGGGCGTAATAGTTGGAACATGGATCAATCTTTCTTGACGACAGGGATAGGAAAGGGTTTTTTCTTGAATACTTGGGCGCGTTGTTTGCCGCGCCAGTTTTCGGCAATGACATCGCCGAGTTGCAAACACAGCAGGCCGAATGCGCCGAGCAGCAGAGCGAAGAGCCAGGTTGATGTGGAGATGTAAAGCGCACCGCCCGCGAATTTGTAGATGAAGAGCGTGCCGCCGCCAACCAGTATGCCGGATGCCGCACCGAGCACGACGCGACTCCAGTCGCCATTTTTCAGGCCGGAGAATACGGTGCTTTCGTGCCAAAGTAACTGCATGGCGATCAGTAACATGAGTGGCGCTAGCCATAGCAGCCAAGCGAGCTGTGTCGGCCAAACAGTCCCGCCCAACAAGCCGATGAGTGTAGCGATAAGGAGTAGTGATGCGGCAGGCTCTGCTTGCGTCGCGGGCAAGGCAAGGGTGCGCGTGAGATGGCGCAATAGCGCGGGAATGGCGGAAAGCCATAAACGTGTAACGAGTACGGCAGGTAACAGCATGGCGCCAAACAGTGCGGCGAGTAGTGTTTCGGCGGCGAAGGGTAGCGGGGTGATCCAGAGAGGAGAAAAGAAATTCAAACAGGTGAGCAGGGCGCACAAAGCTGCGCCGGTGATGCCGAGCCAAACCGCGTAATGGCTCTGGGTGCGCAACAGGCTGGATCCGCTTCGGCGAAAGCTGAGTGTATCCAGCAAGTAGGTACAGACGAGTAAAACGATGCCGCTAAGCAGGGCGGACAGGGCGACACTGCCGTCGATGGCATTCGCTTGCGGCCAGTCTTGACCGGACAATAATAGCGACAGGGACGGGAATAACAGGATGGTGACAGCAAAAATGGTGAGGCGGGTTTTCATCAGGTGTTTTTTAAATCGAGTGATTGCCAAGCTCCGTGCAGCAATCCCTGCAACGGCCGGAAGTTGGCTTTATACGCCATTTTTTGACTTTGTTTAATCCAGAAACCCAGATACAGATAGGGTAATTGCAGTTTGCGGCACAGTTCGATCTGCCACAGCACATTGAAGGTGCCGAAGCTGCTCCCGGCGATATCGGGATCGTAAAAAGTGTAGACGGACGAAAGTCCGTCCGCGAGCACGTCGACTACGCTGACCATGCGCAATACACCTTTCTCGCGAAATTCCACCAGCATCGAATCGACATGGCTTTGCAGCAGGAAGTTGCGGTATTGCTCCTGATCGTCGTTGTCCATGCCGCCATCGCGGTGGCGCGCATTTTGGTAACGCTGATAGAGCGCAAAATATTCTGCCTGATCTTCGAGCGTGTGCAGGGTGGCATCGAGTCCGCGATGCTGTTTCCAGCTGCGCCGCTGCGAACGGTTCGCGCTGAACCCTGCGATGTCGATACGCACCGGAACGCACTCGCGGCAATTGTCGCAGTGCGGGCGATAAGTGAAGGTACCGCTGCGGCGAAAGCCGTGTTGCACCAGCTCGGTATAGACCTGCGGCGTGATGAGGAAGCTGGGCGTGGCGACCTGCGAGCGCGCCTCCCGGTCAGCCAGATAACTGCACGGATAGGGGGCGGTCAAATAGAACTGTATGGCCGAAAGGGGGATGTCGTGCAGTAGGCTCATTTGAAAAGATGGGGTTCGATTTGCCAGGGTTGAACGGGCGGATAGTGTATCAATTCTTGCAAGCGCCGGATAAATTCGTCACGCGGTATTTCGCGCGCGCCGAGCGAGGCCAGATGGGGCGTATTCATCTGGCAGTCGATCATGCCGAAGCTATGGCGCTCAAGCTGTCTGGCGAGATGGGCGATGGCGATCTTGGAGGCATCCGTTCTGCGGCTGAACATGGATTCGCCGTAGAACATGGTACCCAGCGCCATGCCGTACAACCCGCCAACAAGTTCGCCGTTCATCCATGTTTCCACCGAATGCGCGTAGCCTCTGCGATGCAGCTCGCAATAGGCGGCGATCATTTTTTCCTGTATCCATGTGCCGGCCTGTCCTTCGCGCGGAGCGGCACAGGCGCGCATCACCTGCTCGAAGGCGGTGTCGGTGCGCACTTCGTAGTCGCCGTTGCGCAAAGTTTTGCGCAACGAATTCGAGATTTTGAATTCGGCGGGAAACAGCACCATGCGCGGGTCGGGGCTCCACCACAGGATGGGATCGTCATCGTTGAACCACGGAAAAATGCCGTGGCGATATGCCTCCAAAATTCGTTCGGGAGACAGGTCGCCGCCCGCAGCGAGCAGTCCGTTGGGCTGGTCGAGAGCCAGTTCCACCGGCGGGAACGGTTGCTTGTCCTGTAGCAGGAAGATTGATTTCACTGGGGTCTAGGCCGTTCGCTATATAGGCAGCTTGTATGATTTGTGTTTATATAGCGTCCTATCTAGTAGCGTCAAGGCTTGGAGGGTTTATGTTGGCAGGGTTGTTCGGAAAGAAATCGGATCATCCATTGGCGAGTCTGAAATCGGCGCAGCAGGTGTTGGCCGATGTGCCGAAAGCGGATGCGTTAAAGGCGTTGCAGGAATTGACCGGCTGGGTCGAATCGCTGCGCGACCATGAGGGCGAGTTCAAGCTGGACCATCAGGTGGCGGTGCTACGCTTGTTGGATGAAGCGGCGCAACCGCATGTGCGCAAATTGCTGCGTGACTATTTTTCCCTGCAACCGCTGAACAAGTTTCAGGAAAATCGTACTTGGGCGGCGCTGAACGATTTTTTTACGCTCAGCGAGCAGTCTTATACAAACATCCTTGCGCGCTGTCGCAAGGGTGACCGTAACTTATCCGCAATCAAGCCTCAGCTGGCGTTGCTGGCGGCACGCGGCATCGCTGCCGCAACGAACCGGTTGAAACTCGCGGCAGTGCGTTATGCGTTGATCGATCCGACCTTGTGGGCGCACCTTGCGGAGATTTATTCTTATGCGGAAGCGCAAAGCTTTCTGGATGAGTCGCTTGCTCTTTATCCCGGTACGGGAATAAACACCTCGGTCGGACGAGAGTTCGCCGCAGTGATGGTGTGGTTCGCGGTGGGCACAGGCTCCTTGCCTTCTTTGCATCTCCATATCGCCGAACGCCTCATCGCGTATCTGAATAAATATTTGACGGTGGGAACACAGGCCGTGGCGGGGAGCCAATGGGTGATGAATTTGGTGCAGCCGACGCCGCCGATGCGGGCGAATACAGACACGACGATTCATCCGAGTCTGCGTTTTGTCGGGATAGGGGAAGCTGAGGGTGCGTTCAACGATCTGCTGAAGTCGCTGGAAAAGGGCATTGTGCCGCAGGACATCAATCTGGGCGGATCGGTGTATGAGGCCGAATTGCTGCGCGACGTTGCGCGGCAATTGGTTGCGCGCTTCGTCTTGCCACCACCGGCACGCCGCAACGCGCGCCACAAGATAAAAGTGAATCTGCATGTGGCGAACGGCTTTTTCAAACTGGTCGAAAATGCCGATATCGGTTTGAATTTGAGTAGCGAGCCCAACGAAATTTGGGAAGTCGAAGACATCAGTGCGACCGGGTTTCGCAGCGTGACGACCGCGTCTACTTTGGGTAGCGTCAAGATCGGTTCGTTGATCGGCAGCAAGCCGGAGAATGTCGGGAGTTGGGGTGTAGGCATCGTGCGCCGCTTAAGCCGTGACGCGCAAAACAATCTGCATGTCGGAGTCGAGATATTAGCCAATCAGGTGGTTGGCGTTTCGCTAGGCGCGCGCGACCATTCCGATGCTGGCGAAGATAATCTTGCCCTGTATTTAAATAAACCGAATGACAACAGCGGCGAGGCATGGCTGCTGATGAAACCGGGCGCGTTCTTGGCCAATCGCAGTTTCAATATGGCGATAGGCGACAAGACCTACCTGTTATTGCCGCTCGGGCTGGTGGAAAGCGGCGAGGATTACGATCTGGCGCGTTACCGCAAAATGGAGCAGGACACGAGCGAGTAGCAGCTTTAGGGCAAGTCATTCGTGGCAAGTTATTATGGAAGAGCGAGTGTCTGGTTTCGGGTAGAGCGAAATTGTCTGGGTAGCATTAATCGCGCAGTATGGGTATTGGGTGCGCGCATCAATAGTGTGGTTCAATGCTCCCATAAATGATGTGCGGACAGAAAGTTCACTGACACGATAATCCACATGAATCAAGGTGCCAAGAAATTACAGTGGTCTAGCGTATTGATTGTCCCCATGTTTTGGCTGACAGATGCGTGTGTCGATTATTATTTATTAGCAGAGTACGCGTCTTTTGGTAGCGCCTTGTTTCAGCCACATGCTATTGAATTGTATATGCGCATACTGATTTCTTTCCTGTTTATATCCTTCGGACTTTATGCCGCATTGCTACTGAAACGTGCGGATCAAATAAAAAGCGAATTGCTCATTAAAAACGAATATCTCGAAGTGTTGAAAATAAAGTTGGAACAACTTTCCATCGTGGATCCGCTTACCGGCGTATTTAACCGTCGAAAATTTGATGAATCCCTCGATGTTGCTATTTCAAATGCAAAACGTCATCAACATTTATTTGGAATGCTGATGATAGATATCGATCACTTTAAACGCGTAAATGACGAATTTGGGCATCAAACCGGTGATAACGTTCTGCGTACTATCTGCGACCTGATCATTTCTTCGATTCGTGACACGGATCAGTTGTTTCGTGTAGGTGGTGAAGAATTTTGCTTGATAGCGATGATGATTGACAAAGAACGGCTCAATTTGCTTGCGGAAAAAATTCGGAAAGCTGTTGAATCGTACAAATTTGATGAGGTTGGAAAGATTACCATCAGCATCGGGACTACCTGTTTTAATGATGGTGATTCACATAAAAGTATTTATTCGCGTGTGGATGCTGCACTTTATAGCGCAAAGCATCAAGGCCGTAATTGCACTGTATTTAATGGCTAGCCCAAGCGTATAGCTAATGAAGCGAGTCAGCACAATTGAGGGCACCTCTAAAAATCACCCGAAATAAATGATCTGGCAAGTCATCGAAATAGTGCAGAGAAACGTTACTGAAGGATGCGATCACGAACATGGAACAA
>WSYA01000025.1 GCA_009773615.1 Gallionellaceae bacterium | reverse complement strand
TCCATGTTCGTGATCGCATCCTTCAGTAACGTTTCTCTGCACTATTTCGATGACTTGCCAGATCATTTATTTCGGGTGATTTTTAGAGGTGCCCTTAAGCCCGCATCACAATGAGCAGATTTCTTGAATTTGTTCGTGCCTTTCGTATTTTTCGTGGACAGTTTTTTCATTATTCCCTTACCGCATAAATCGCCGGCAAATTACGCCATGCGCCGTGTATATCCATTCCGTACCCAAACACAAAACGATCCGGCACGGTCATGCCGATAAAATCGGCACGGACAGGTTTGTCCCGGCCATTATCCTTGTCCGCAAACACCGCGCTATAAAAACGGATCGCCCCCAATTCCATCACGCGCTGCTTGATCGCGGCGATGGTTTCTCCCTCGTCGAGGATGTCGTCCACCACCAGTACCACCTTGCCGCGCACATTCTCACGCGGTGCCACCTTCCAGTTCATCTCGCCGCCCTGCTTGGCATTGCTATAGCGCGAGACATGCACATAATCGAAATCAAGCGGGAAGTTGAGCAAGGGCAACAGTTGTCCGGTGAACACCACAGCACCTCCCATCACCGACAGCACCAAGGGATGTTCGTCGGCCAACGTCGCATTGATCTCCCGGGCGACAAGATGCACGGCAGCAGTCACCTGCTCGCCTGTAAAGAGCAGTTCGGCATTGCTCAAAATATCGCGCGCTTCCAGACTGGAAATCATTCGAATGATTTTAGATAAGCAGCAAAATCCGCATTCAACTCTTCATGTTTCAAGCCGTACGCCACTTGGGCTTTCAAGTATCCCAATTTGCTGCCGCAGTCGTAGCGGGTGCCACTGAAGCGATACGCCAACAATTGCTCTTCCTGCATCAGCGCGGCGATGCCGTCGGTGAGCTGTATCTCGCCCCCCGCTCCCGGCCATATTTTCGCCAGGTGATGAAAAATCCCCGGCGTCAAAATGTATCGTCCGACTACCGCCAAAGTGGAAGGGGCTGCCTCGGGATTGGGCTTCTCCACAATTTTTTTTACCAGCTCGACATTAGCTTCCAAGTTGATGCCGCTGACGATACCGTATTGTTTGGTATTTTCGCGCGACACTTCCTGCACACCAAGGATAGAGCATTGATGTTGCGCAAACACATCCACCATTTGCTTCATCACAGAGGGCTTTCCGTCAATCAGGTCGTCTGCGAGTATCACTGCAAAAGGCTCATCCTGAATGACAGGTTTCGCGCACAGTACTGCATGCCCCAAGCCTAACGGCTCGGCCTGACGTATGTAAATACAGCTCACATGCTTGGGCACAACCTCTTGCACGATGCGCAACAACTCATTCTTGCCCTGTGCCGCCAGCGTGGCTTCCAATTCGTAAGCCTTATCGAAGTGATCCTCGATAGCGCGCTTGTGGCGTCCGGTGATGAACACCATATCGGTAATCCCCGCCTCGATGGCTTCTTCCACCGCATATTGGATCAGCGGTTTATCCACCACCGGCAACATCTCCTTTGCCGTCGCTTTGGTTGCGGGAAGAAAACGGCTACCCATGCCGGCAACGGGAAATACAGCTTTGGTTATTTTCTTCATATCGTCTCGCATCTCCCCAATAATTCGCTCAATTCTGTCTCATCCCACACCGGCACATTCAGCTCGCGCGCCTTGTCCAGCTTGCTGCCCGCCTCGGCTCCTGCCACCACGTAATCCGTTTTCTTCGAAACCGAACCGGCCACTTTCGCACCCAATGCCTCAAGACGCGATTTTGCCTCATCCCGGCTCAGAGCAGTGAGTGTTCCGGTAAGCACGAAAGTCTTGCCGAAAAGCGGGAGTACCTGCATGCTCGTGCCTTCATGCTCTTCCCAATGCACCCCCAGCTCACGTAAGTGTTGCACCACGTCGCGGTTGTGCTGCTCGCCGAAAAAATCAACCAGACTTTGCGCCACGACCGGCCCCACATCGGGCACGGCCAACAAGCGTTCATTATCCGCCTGCATGATGGCATTCAGATTACCGAAATAGCGCGCCAAATCTTTTGCCGTCGTTTCGCCGACATGCCGAATCCCCAGCGCAAACAGAAAACGGTTCAGTGTCGTATTTTTGCTTTTCCCCAGCGCATCCACAATGTTCTGCGCGCTCTTTTCCGCCATGCGCTCCAGCGCCGCCAGCGTCGCCGTATCCAAGCGATACAAATCGGGCAGCGAGCGGATGATATTCTCATCCACCAATTGCTCAACCAGCTTATCGCCCAAGCCTTCAACGTCCATCGCACGCCGTCCGGCGAAATGCAGAATAGCCTGCTTGCGCTGCGCAGCGCAAAACAGGCCGCCCGAGCAGCGCGCATCCGCTTCGCCTTCTTCGCGCACCACCCTGCTGCCGCATACCGGACAAGTCGCCGGCATCACAAAAGCCTTGGCATCCGCAGGCCGCCGCTCCTGAATCACCCCCACCACCTCCGGGATCACATCGCCCGCGCGGCGCACGATCACCGTGTCGCCGATATGCACGTCCTTGCGGCGCAACTCGCCCTCGTTGTGCAGCGTGGCATTGCTCACCGTGGTACCGCCCACGAACACCGGCTCCAGTTTCGCCACCGGCGTGAGCTTGCCCGTGCGCCCAACCTGGATGTCGATGCCGCGCACGATGGTGAGCTGTTCCTCGGCTGGGAATTTGTGCGCCACCGCCCAGCGCGGCTCACGCGAAACAAAACCGAGTTCGGATTGCAGCTTGATATCGTTGACTTTGTACACCACGCCGTCGATGTCAAATGGAAGTGCATCGCGCTTGGTAGCGATGCTGTGATGAAAACCGGCCAGCGCCTGTGCGCCTCTCACTACGGCGCGGTCTGCGCACACCGGCAGACCGAAAGATTGCAAGGCATCGAGAATACCGCTGTGTGTGGCGGGCAGCGCCCACCCCTGCACCTCGCCCAAGCCGTAGACAAAGAACGACAGCGCACGCCGCGCGGCCAGTGCCGGATCAAGCTGACGGATAGTACCCGCCGCCGCGTTGCGCGGATTGACCAGCGCCGCCAACCCCAGTGCGCGCTGCCTGTCGTTGTAGCGCTCGAAATCGCGGCGCGACATGTACACCTCGCCGCGCACCTCTATCACTTCCGCTTCGCAGCCGCTGAGGCGCAAAGGAATGCAATGGATGGTGCGCACGTTCTGCGTGACATCCTCTCCGGTCTCGCCGTCGCCGCGCGTGGCGGCTTGCACCAGCACGCCGCGCTCGTAGCGCAAGTTAATGGCAAGGCCGTCGAACTTGAGCTCGCAGGCGTATTCAATCTCGCCGCCCAGCGTACCCAGCGCGTTGCGCACGCGCGTATCGAAATTAAAGGCACCGCTGTCTTCAGTGTCGGTCTCTGTGCGAATGGACAGCATGGGAACGGCATGGCGCACGGAAACAAACCCCTCCAGAACTTTGCCGCCGACACGCTGCGTGGGCGAATCGGGGGTCAGCAGCTCGGGATGCTGCGCTTCAAGAACCTGAAGTTCGCGGAACAGTCTGTCGTATTCCACATCGGGAATAATCGGCGCATCCAGCACATAGTAGGCATGGTTATGCCGTTCTATCTCGGCGCGCAGTTGCGCGATGCGTTGCACTGCGTCCATCTAAGAAAACAGTCGGAGGGCTTGGGCGCTACCCGGAACGATTTTGCCGGCCAGCATACGGTTTTCAACCGCGACGACTTGCCCGCGTATTTGGGCAATGGCCGCATCGCCCAACGAAACGCGATGGTCGTCCACCAGTCCGGCGCGCAAATCCAAAGCCAGTTCGCGTGCCAACACGGCCATCTCATCAAAACGGTGCGAGGGGCGCTCCACGCGCGGCACGTCCAGCAACAAAGTCAGCCCTTGCACGCGCATCTGTGTGAGCGTGTGATGCTGAAAAGGAATGTTGATATCCATATTGTTCAGAGTGAACAGGGTCAGCCCGTGCGCATCGAGCAGATGAAATGCACCATCAGTCTGCAACGTCATACCGTGCTGCTCCGCCACCCGTGCAATCTCGCTGCCAAACAATAAACGGTCGCCGCCGGGCAGAATATTGAGGCCGATCATCTGGTCTACTTCGGCACAAAACTCATCCAGCAGCCTCGCCTGTTTGAGCGCATCCTCCATAGATGGAAACACGACCTCCGCCTGTAACTGCTCGCCGATATCGCGCAATACTTCGTGAAAATCCGTCAGCCGCGCTTCGCTCACCTGACCCGTGCGGTCAGCCAGCTGCAAACCGATCTTGAACTCGCTGTAGGACGGAAGGCTTTCCGGAATGAGCCTTTCCCAACGGCCTGAAGTCGCGTTCAATCCGCAGGCATTGACGCTTTTTCCGAAATCGAAACGCCGCCCCCACAAGGGCGCAAGCGCATGACTGCTGAGCGGACTTTGCAGTTTGACGGGAACAATGTAGTCCGATGTCGCATCGAGCAGACTACAAATCTCATCGTCAGGCTTGACCCGTTGCGACTCCCCATGCTCCAACGCACTGACCTCTTCCTCGATCAACACATCTGCCGCCCCCTTGGCTGCAGAAACGGATGAGTACAACGCATCTTCGCGCTGATCGTTAAAAGTTGCACCGAACTTGCGCCGATAAAGCCTTTGCTGCCAAAAGCCGTAACCGTACACACCAGCTACTACAACAATACCGATGGCCAACAAACCGATTTGCAATTCACTCATGTCAAAACACCGATTGAATCAATGGTCAGAATTATACTAGAGCCAACTCGCCGCTACTGCTGCCGATGCCCGCAATCTCATGCAGCGCTTTCACGTATTCCGCCTTCTCGTGCAGCTGCACCAGCGTATCGGGATGTCCGTGGCCGCGCATGTGCGCCAGACGTGCCTTGCTGGTAGCGGACATCTCCCACACCAAACCCTCCAATAGCTCGTCCGCCGACTCCGGCTTGTTGCACACCAGCACCATATCGACACCGGCATTCAGCGCAGCTTCGGCGCGCTGCACGATGCCGCCCGCCACCGTCGCGCCTTCCATGCTCAGATCGTCGCTGAAGATACAGCCCTCGAAGCCCAGCTCGCCGCGCAGAATATCTTTCAACCACACCTTGGAAAAGCCCGCCGGATGCGGATCAACCTTGGGGTAAATCACATGCGCGGGCATCACTGCCGTCAGACCGAAATCCACCATCTGGCGGAACGGGATCAAGTCGCACATCTCGATGTCGGCGAAGTCGCGTTCGTCCACGGGAATCTCCAGATGCGAGTCTGCTTTGACGAAGCCGTGTCCCGGAAAATGCTTGCCCACCGTCGCCATGCCCGCCCTCTTCATGCCCACCATCAGGCTGTGCGCCAGTTCGGCAATGGCCTGCGGCTCGGCGTGAAAAGCGCGGTCGCCGATCACAGAGCTAGCGCCGTAGTCCACATCCAGCACTGGAGTAAAACTGAAATCCACCCCCTGCGCGCGCAACTCCGCCGCCAGCACCCAGCCAGTCTGTTCCGCCAGATGCCGCGCCTTTTTGGGATGCGCATCCCATAATGTGCCCAGCTCGCGCATCGGCGGAATCTTGGTAAAGCCCTCGCGGAAACGCTGCACCCGCCCGCCCTCATGATCCACAGAGATCAGTAACGGCGGCGTGCGCACGGCACGGATACTCGCCGTCAGCTCCGCCAGTTGGCACGGCGATTCGTAATTGCGCGCAAACAAAATCACCCCACCCACAAGGGGGTGACGCAAACGTTTTTCATCCTCTGCGGTAAGCGATTTGCCCACCACATCCAGCATCACTGGCCCAATGCCCATAAACACTCCACGATTGGTTTAATCTGAAAAATAGAGATACAACAACGCGGTGGATTATAAAGCTTTTGGCGGAAAAGCCGAGCTTGCTTGTTGGCACTAAAGGAGGTTAGTCGCATTAGACGGCGTTGCAAATCGTAAACTTGCTGCCGATATAAATCCTAGGTGATGAGAATCGAATGTCTTGCAAGTGGCTATCGTGGATGTGTGGCGAACGTCTCAAACCGACCTGAAGCGTTCTATCGAATTTCTCGAAACCGGTCGTTCGACAGACCTTAAGAGTGACGTGCAGTTAAGCAATCTGCTGGCTTCTGGTGATGGGCGCGATTTGGCACCTAGTCTTTAGCAGAAATACCACGGGGCATTCTGTCGGGGTAGTGCTCAGTGACCTGCCGACTGCAAAGCAGGATAGGACTGAGTTCGCATATCGAAGGATTAACTGATCAAAATTACCGGAGTACGCAGGTCTGGCAGAAAGCGCTTTTCTGCCAGACCTGTTCTGTTTCTGCACCACCGTATTCAATACAGCCCAATTTTGACAGTCGTCTCGGCCAAGGAGGTACTTATCTTGCCATCTACTTCCTTCACCGCTTTGACGGTAACCACGTAGGTATTACCTTTTCCGCCAGAACAAGGGGGGAGGTAAGCTCCTGCCTTATCCCAGCTTGGGGCACGTTGCGCTTCAATCAGGAAAAAGCCAGAGGGCAAGTCGAAGCTGTGTCCGGCGACAGAGGGAATCGTTGTCTGTTTGCTGCCACTGGCAATACGATAGGCAATTTTGCCGTGACCACCATTGTTCATGGGCTGGTAGGTCAGGTCGCTGAATTCAATAACCAGTGCGTTCGCGCCCACCGGGATTTGTTCGACCTTGATGACCGGAGTTGCGCCTTTGCCACCGAAACGGGCACATTGTTGTCCGGCAGGAATCTTGTTGCCGTCCCAGGCTGCATCGGCAAGACTGGCACGAAGTGCCCCCTCGGCATGAGCTGTGGAAACGAAGAGGGTAAAAATTGCGATCAGGGCTTGCTTCATGGTGTATCTCCTTGGTTAATGGCTAAGTGCCTGAATAACTGCCAACGCTGCACTGCGGCTGGACTGAGGATTTTGTCCGGTGATGAGCTTGCCATCAATCTCGACATGATCCGCCCAGTTGGGTTGTGCAACGAACGACGCACCTTGTTCGCGCAAGCGTGTTTCCAGCAGAAAGGGCATTTTGCTTTGCAGTCCAGCGGCGCCTTCTTCCTGATTGGTGAAACTGGTCAGTTTTTTGCCTGCTACGAGGTACGACCCGTCGTCGAGTTTCACGCCCACGAACACGGCCGGACCATGGCACACGGAAGCGACCACTTTGTTTGATGAGGCAAAGCGTGCCAGCAGCTTGCCCGTATCCGGGTTGTTAGGCAGGTCAAACATGGTGCCGTGGCCACCCGGAACGAATACGGCATCGAACTGTGCAGCATCGACCGAGGTTACTGGCACGGTGTGCTCCAACGCTGCGAGTGCATCGTGCCATTCTTGTTTTTGTGCAACGTCAGCTGCGCTGCGCGGATCGATCGGCGACCGTCCGCCCTTGATACTGGCGACGGTGATCCTGTATCCATGCTTCTTGAACTCCAAATATGGGATGGCGAACTCCTCCAGCCACAGGCCTGTTTGGTCGCCTGCGCCCATGTCGCTGAAGCTGGTGATAATGAATAGTATTGCTTTTGCTGTGCTCATTGATGTCTCCTTGAAATTGGGATTTTCGGAAGCCGGGAAATTTCCCCCCGTCTTCCTGATGCCACAATAGGCCGTTTCGCAATATAATTAAAATTATATATTTTCTGTGATTAGATAAATTTATTTATGGTTAATTTCGAGTGGTATCGCAGTTTTATCGCCGTTTACCGCAGCGGCACGGTAACCGCCGCCGCCGATGCCAGGTCGCTGACGCAGCCTGCCATCAGCCAGCACATCGCCACGCTGGAAGCGGTGATGCAGCAACCGCTTTTCCAGCGCACGGCACGCAAGATGATCCCCACCGAAGCAGGCCAGCAGTTATATAGCCGCCTTGCACCCGCCGTGGATGGGCTTGAGAACTTGTCGCAACACATGAGACCACCACTTGCAACGGCCTTTCCCACCTTGCGTATTGGCGCGCCGCAGGAATATTTCGGCGAAATTGCGCTGGAACGTTTGAGTACTGCGTCATTGGGCTTACAAGTCGAGCTGGGAAATACCGATACGCTCATCGAGGCGCTTTCGCAAGGCAGGCTCGATCTGGTGATTGCCAGCCAGCACCTTGGTAACAAGGAACTGGATTATGTGAAGATCGGCAGCGAGGAATTCGTACTTGTTGCCCCGATGGAACTTAAGCTTCCGCGCAAGTTGCACAAAGTAGCAAGTCGAGAACTTGAACATTTTCTGCTGAAACAGAACTGGATCAGTTATGCCGCCGAGTTACCCATAATTCGCCGCTTCTGGCATGTCGCATTCCGCCATCGGCCTGCCATCGAACCCCGCATGACCATTCCCAACCTGCTGTTAATGCGCAAGGCAGTAGAACTGGGAATGGGGGTTACCGTGCTGCCGCGTTACTTGTGCGCTACCGCCCTGAAGGAGAAGCAGTTCAAAGTGCTGTGGCAACCGGATGCCCCAGTAGTGAACGATCTTTGGGCTGCAACGCGCAAAGTGAATCGGCACAAATCGGAAATTAAAACAGCGGTGGCTTTACTGAGGAAATTGTGAGCCTCCCGCAAATTTACAGAATCTGGCCGACCAATTTAGGGCAACGGATTACGAGTTGTCATTGGCCGACCAAGGGTGTAAGTGTGAATTCAAAATATTGAAGCAGACCTTCCAACAGACCCAACCGAGGCAGCTTTAAGCAAATCGCCAGCGTCTCCCCGGCCGAAAACTGGGCACTCCCCGAGGTGTGCGTGACCGTCTGGAACGGCACAACTGAGACATTTGCACACACCTGTCGGATTAGTCCACAATGTTGTTCACTTTAGAAAAATTCCGTTCGCCCTGAGCCTGTCGAAGAACTCTAGTTGCGGAGCAGGTGGTTCGACAAGCTCAGGGCGAACGGTTAAGTGAACAGCATTGAGTAATCCCTCTCCAGCACCACAAACGCCGCCACCATATCGCGCTCGTCGCTGATGCTCAAATGATGATGCGCTACACCTAGTTGTTTCAGGTGAGCGAACAACATTTCGTCAAAACGAAAAGCGGGCTTACCCAATTCGTCGTGGGTGACGCTGATGCGTTGCAGGCTGACAGGATGACGCAATCCTTGTCCGGCGGCCTTGGCGAGGGCTTCTTTGGCGGCGAAACGTTTGCTCAGAAACCTTGCCGGATAGAGGTGTGCGGTGTATTCGGGAAGCTCTTGCGCACTCAGGATGCGTTCGGCGAACGCTGCGCCATGCCGCTCAATTGCGGCTTCGATGCGCGCCACGCCGACAATGTCAGTGCCGATGCCGAAGATCATGCTTGGATAGAATTCGAAAAAAAGTTCATGGCGAATAATAACATCGTACCCGCATGAACATCGTCCGAAAAGCCGAGAATACCTCGCTTCACTTTAACCAAAATTTCTCAGTTGCAAAGCAACTGATCCCTCGATACGTCCGCTGCGCGTACTACTCGGAACGAACGGATGGCTGTGCTTATAGGCTTGAGTTGAAACTATCGCTCAGAGGTGCGTGCGATAGTAGGCAAGAAAGTCGTCCGCAGGTAAGGGCCGACTGAAGAAGTAACCTTGTATCTGGTCGCAACCCATGCTCTTTAGCAGTGCTAGCTGCTCCGCCGTTTCCACGCCTTCGGCCACGGTGGACAAGCCAAGCGCTTGTGCCATGGCGACGATGGTCTGCGCAATCGCCGCGTCGTCCGTGTTCTCCGGCGTGTCCTTAATGAAAGCCCGGTCAACTTTCAGGCAATCTATCGGAAAGCGTTTCAAATAAGCGAGCGACGAATGCCCGGTGCCGAAATCGTCGAGCGAGATGTGGATGCCACGGTCATGTATCGCGCCCAGCAATTTTATGACGCTTTCCGGGTCTTCCATCACCATGCTTTCGGTAACCTCTAACTCCAGCAAATCCACGGGGAGCCCCGTGTCGGCAAGCGCGGCATCGATCTCGTCCAGCAGTTCGCCGGAACGGAATTGGCGCGCGGAAAGGTTGACCGCCACGCGCAGCGGGCGCATGCCGGAGCGTTGCCACTCCATGTTTTGCCGGCAGGCTTCGCGCAACACCCAGCGACCGATCGCAACGATCAGGCCGGTATCTTCGGCGACGGGAATGAATTCAACCGGCGAGATCATGCCGCGCACGGGATGAATCCAGCGCACCAGCGCTTCCATGCCGAGCAGGCGTCCTGTCGCTGTGTCCACCTTGGGCTGGTATTGCAGACGCAGTTCGTTGTTTTCCACGGCGTGATGCAGGTCTGCCGCCAAGTGCAACACTTTGGCAGCGGCGCGGCTCATAACTTCATCGTAGACCGCGAAATCATTGCCGCCCGCGCGACGCACCCGGTTACAGGCGGAAGCAGACTGTTGCACCATCGCCTCCACCATACTGGCGGTATCATTGCCGGTGTCGCAATGCATGAGTGCCGCCCCGATCGACAGCGTCGAAAACAATTCACGTCCATCGACCTGCAACGGTTGCTGCGCCTCGATCAATAGCTGTCTGGCGCGCTGCTCGGCAGCGCTCAAATTACAGGGCAAACGCACCAGCACAAACGCGTTGCTACCGAAGCGATAAAGCTTTTCACCTTCGCTATTGAGTGTATCTCGCAAGCGTTGCGCGATCTTGACCAGCCAATTCTCGGTCTCGGCTGCCCCGAAACTTTCCAGAATCTCTTGTTCGCGGTCAGCCACAATCATCATCACTGATCCGGCGCATTGTTGCGCAAATGCCAGACTCAGCTCTTCACGCAACCTGTACTGGTTCGGCAGCCCGGTCGACGCATCGAAGTACGCCTGATAGGAAAGACGCTTTTCCGCTTTCTTGATTTCAAAAACATAGTAGATGACAAAAGACGCGACAACGAAAATCAATCCGGAATATCCAAAGACCCAACGCACCATCGTTGACACACCGCTCTGGGAGTCTTGCCCCAGAGCGGTCACCGCCTGCTGGTTGGCCGAGGTGATGGTGGCGAGCACTTTTTCAATCTGCCGAACTTTGGGTTTGATCTGCGCCAGGAGCGCGCGAGCCTTATCCCAATCCACCAAACTTTGGGAGAGCGTACCGGATAGCTCACCCGACAACTTTTCAAGCTCTGACAATCGGGTGCGCAACTCTGCGACTCCGGTGCGCGAGCTTGTATCATCTTCGAGTTTGGCGACGATCTCGCCCAAGCTTGTATCCTCTTCGAGTTTGGCGACGATCTCGCCCAAACGAGCTTTGTTCTGGGCGCTCTGCGTCAGGAACACATCACTTGTCGCGGTGAATGAATAATATTCGTACAGCAGGCGTTCTTCGTCCGCGATGACACCGCGCAGTTCACCGATACGCTGGGACAAAGGGAGCCTTTCGGAGATAAAGGAATTATTCACGGCTTGCACCGATTTACCCAGATCAAGTATCTGGACAAACACGGCAATGCCGACCACCAACACTAATATAAAAACCGCAAATATCTTTCGCTGCAGCATGGTGTACTTTCAAAAAACGAGCTGCTACAAAAAAACCGGCTTACGCTCCGCATAGAGCTGGCAAACCGGTTCTGCCTTCTTAATGTTTTTCTGATGCGGCGGGTTTGATTGCCGGTTCCAGCTTGCCGCCGACCTTCAAACAACTTCCTTTCGGAACCGGCGCGTAGTCGTTGGGATCATTGTCGATCACCGAATGTCCGGCGCAGGAGTGTTTATTAGCATTGCTGTTGCAAGCGTTCTGCCCGGCCTTGGCGATGCCGAAACATTTTTCAGTTTCAGCCGCGTAAGCAGATCCGGCAGAGGTGGTGATGCCGAGGGCGAGAAGACCCGTGATGGCGGCAGAAACGAGGGTGCGCTGATCTTTCATATTCTGTATCTCCTATCAGGTTAAGCTGGGGATGAGCATTGCATCCGGTTGCGGAAAAATCCAAACGAATAGCAGCCACACGTTACCATCAACACTATTTATTGTCAGCAAGTAGATTTCCGGGACCAGAAAACGTGTAACCGAAAGCAGGTTAGCACTCCCTCTCTTATGCGGCCCCCACAACATACTGTTGAATTTCTTGCGACGCCATTTTCATCTTGCCCATCTTGCTTGACGAACATGCTCCTAGCAACGCCGCTGCAAATACGATGAGAAGCAGTTTCTGATATTTCATTTTATCTCCCTTGGTTACTCTGAATTTACGATGTAAAAGCCCGGATTGCTTGCGCGTATTAAATTGACGCACATGCATAAACCGATTCGTAAATGCACGCAAAATGGTTACATTGATATTTTTCTGACACTAATAACGAAAATTTTTTACCGTAGCCTGAAGTTCTATTGAAAGCGTGCCCATTTCGGCAGTGATTGCCGCCACGGACTGGGCCGAATCGTAATTGTTCTCCGCCATGCCAATAATGCGCTGCACGTTTTTGGATATGGCCGCGCTCTCGCGCGCCTGATCGGCCACAATCTTCGTCAGCACCTCAAGATTGTCCAGCGACGCTTGCGCGCCCTCCTTCAGTTCGCCTAACGGAGACACCATGTTTTCGATGAGCAACATGCCGCGATCCATTCCCGTGCGTCCGGCATTGATGTTATTTACGGCCAGCCGTGTCTGCTGGTCTATGGCGATGATCTCTTTGTCGATCTGCAATGTCGCTTCGGCGGTGCGGGTGGCCAGCTTCCTCACTTCATCCGCCACGACGGCAAACCCGCGTCCGCTCTCGCCCGCGCGGGCAGCTTCTATGGCGGCATTGAGCGCCAGCAAATTGGTCTGGTCCGCAATCTCCTTGATAACGCCCACTGTGACTGCGACCTGCTCGACACGTTGGCGCATACCGTCCACCGAATGAGCCGAAGCCGAGACGACTGAAGCAATTTCGGCAATTTCTCTAGCAGCGGTCACGATCAATCCGGCGCTGCTGCTTGCCATATCGCGTGACGATTCGGCGTGGGCTCGCGTAGCAGCGGCATTGCCCGAAACGCGTGCAATACCCTCGATCAAGTGGCCCACCGATTGCCCGATACTCACCGCCAGTTCGCGCTGTTCAGCGGAACCGCAGCTCACCACGCTGGAGGGCTGCTCCAGACTGCTGGCTGCATGACCGACCTGCCCTGCAGAGTCATGGATAGCGACGATTAATTCGCGCAGACGCGTTTGCATAAACCCCATGCGCACCATCAACTGGGCGACTTCGTCGCTGCCTTTTACGGGGATGTCTGTGCGCAGATTTCCGCCGGCAATCTCGTCCGCAACCCGCACGGCCGCCCCTAGAGGATCCGCAATTCCTCTGGTCAGCATCACCGCCAGCAACAAACTCACCAGCAATGCCACCACGCCGAGGCTTATCACGATGAACTTGGCGCGCGCCATATCCTCGCTAGCCTCTTTCTGTCTTGCCAGCATGGAAAGCTGCTGGCCTTGCGCAAGTTTCGACACCTCGGACAGCAATTCTTGCAAGGCGATGCGGGTGGAGGTAGTCATGATTTTTTCTGCTGCAGCGCGGTCATTCAATTCGAGCGCCTCGACGGCAGCCTGAAATTTTTCACGGTATATCTCACGCAGAGCGGTGATGCGGGACAGCGCCGCCGTTTCATCAGGATTGCTTAGCAACGGGGCGATGCTCTTGATGGTTTCGTCTATGGCCGCATTATGCCCATCCATCTCGCGATAGACAGCTACACGCTGCTCTTTTTCTTGCAGGATAAAAAGCAATGCCAAGCGCCCCGCGCTGCTTTCGGCATGCAGATTGATCGCATGCGCCAACGTTGCGCGTGCCGCATCACCTTCGATGACTTCACGCGTAGTGCTGGTCAGTTGATCGAGGCGATTCACCGCAAGCATGACAACCAGTACAAGAAACAGCAAAACCACGGCAAAACCCGCCGCCAGCCGAACGCCGATGCGCACTTGATTCAGCTTGTTCAAAATATACATTGGGAATTAAATACGCTCCGATGAATTGGGACTAACTATATAGTCAGGCCGGATAAAACCGACCTACTCCGTTTGCTGCACGCGCTTTTCCAGCCACGCATCTATCGACCAAGATTCGCGGCTCACCATCAATAACACCGCCAGCAACATCCCCCAGTACAGATGCTGATTGATCCCCGCCTCGCTCAATTCCGAATAATAAGAATAGACCGCGACCAGATTAAGGATGAACAGCCCGGCTGCCGCGAAGCGTCCGAACAGCCCCAGCACCAGCAGCACAGGCAAACCCAGCTCGGCACCTGTAGCCAGATAGGCCGCCACCTCGGACGGGAGCAACGGCACCTGATAAACATCGCTGAACAAATACAGCGTGCTGTCCCAGTTTTGAGTTTTGGTCAGCCCGGATCTGAAAAAGACATTGGCAAGAAACAATCTCAACCCAAGGTCGAGTAGTGGAGCGAGATATTCGGGCAGGTGTGATGCCGTGTAGTAATGCCTTAGCCAGCGTGACAAAAAAATCATGGCGTCGCTCCGGGTTCAAAATCAGTCAGGACATTTTGCGCAACCAATTTCAGCAGCGCGGCTTGCAAATCGAAATCGGGATAACGCTCCAGCGTGGCGCTGCTCGCCA
Organism: Gallionellaceae bacterium; assembly: GCA_009773615.1. GTDB lineage: Bacteria > Pseudomonadota > Gammaproteobacteria > Burkholderiales > Gallionellaceae > PALSA-1006. Next base: position 17,890 of record WSYA01000025.1, on the reverse strand, counting down.
ACCCCAGCGAGTTCCCCGCCTGTATGCGCTTCAGCCAATCGGCCGCATCCGCCGACAAGTCAGTCACCTGAACGATATCCTCTGCGCGACTCACCAGCACAATGGATGCCCCGCTATCGAGATCGATGTGAAAGTCGCTGTCCGCACCGGGTTGATGCGCTTGCCAAATCACGCCGACGGGATAACGCGAATACACCATCCGACAGGCCGGATGGGTGCGCAAGATCAAATCTGAATACTGTTCGGTCGGTATCTGCGCCAGCCTGTCGAGCGCTAGTGGCGGCTCGTCCGCCACGAAATACGCAACGTGATAAGCCCATTCCAACGCCGCCACATCCGCCAGATAAACCAATTCTTGCGCAGGCGTGAAAGTCACCACGAAGTCTGCCAGCTCGATGCCGTAGTGATGCAGGTTCGCGCTGCGCGAAGGATATTGTTCGATGAATTTGCGCGCCATGAAGCGGAAAAAATCGTCGCCGACCAGCTGTTTGACGACTGGGTACGCGCCCGCCAGAGCATCATGCAAATTGCCGCGATAATTGTTGCGGTAAACCTCGATTGCGACTGCACCGGAATAGTTCGGGTAGCTCGCGTCGATCCGCGATGAAGTCTCCTCGCCGCGAATGATGGCGCGCGCTAAACTGGCCAACTCATCGTTCAGTTCACGCATGGCAGCTTTCCAAGCGCTGCTGCGCCTTTGCCGCTTCGCCCATCAACACCGGCAAAGCAGGAATATCGCTATCCCATTCGATCAGCGTGGGGCGCGGCCCGATCTGCCGCAATACGTATTCGTATAACTCCCACACCTCGGCGTAGACGGGATGATTATGCGTATCCACCAGACAACCGTCGCGCACGCTGAAACCCGCCAGGTGATATTCCTTCACCGCTTCGGCGGGAATGGCTCTGATGAACGCTTCGGCATCCACGCCGAGATTGCGCACGTTCACATACAGGTTCTCCACATCGAACAGAATGCCGCAGCCGGTGCGCCGCGTCAGTTCGGCGAGAAATTCGCCCTCGGTCATTTCGCTGTGCGAGAAAGACAGATAGCTGGAAAGATTTTCCACCAGCAATTGGCATCCCAGTTTTTCCTGCACTTGCTCTACGCGCCGCGCCACATGAGCCAGCGCCTCGCTGGTATAAGGGAACGGCAATAGATCATTGACCACCATCCCCTCCGCCGCATTCCAGCACAGGTGCTCAGACACCACGGCGGGCTGTACGGTATCGCACAAGTGATGCAGCGCGGACAAATGCTCAGGGTCGAGCGGCAGGGTCGATGCCAAGCCTATGCCCACTCCATGCAGACTGACGGGATAATGTTCGCGCACCTTGAGCAAGGTACGCAGCGGCGCACCGCCGCCAAAAAAATTCTCGTTGTGTACTTCTACCCAGCCCAGCTTGGGCAAAGTGTCCAGCACCTCGCTGTAATGAGGTGCCCGCAAACCGATACCTGCGACACACGGCAATGTATTGCTTGCGGGCATGGTTATTACATTGCCTTCTTCATCATCATGTCGCCGCCGTCGGACAAAGTGCCGCCTGCGATCTTGTTGCAAGTCCCCTTTGGCAACGCAACGAAATCATTTACGTCGCTGTTTTTAGTGGCTTGCCCGGCACAGGAGTGGCCGGATTTTTTGCTGCCGCAGTCGTTCATGCCTGCCTTGGCCACGCCGTAACACTTTTCCATTTCCATTTTCTTATCGGCAGCGCTTGCATTGCCTGCAAGTCCCAACGCCAACAAACCACCGATTGCAACTGCCAAGACTTGATGCTTTTCCATTTTAAAACTCCTCTTTGGTTGAAAAAACTGAAGGGGGTCACCCCCAAATCCTCGTCCGGAAATTTCCGGCTTCTTTACACGAGGAATAAAGCGCTTAATCCATTTACCTGAGTGATGGTCTCGCGACATTTCGCCCTCGCACCCGCATATTCGGGATAGGCAAAAAAAAGGTTACATAAAATTTTCACGATCTGACACAGGGGAAACAAAACGATCATTAGTGTTCGAGCATCGTGCGGATAACCGCGTTGAACGGCTCGATCCATTCCGGCGCAAACTGCTTGTCGCAGGCATTAATCTCGGCAATGGCACGCAAAACCGAGCTTCCATGACTGCGCGCGCCATGCTTCAGCATGACCGCCTCGAAGGCATCCACGATGGCGATGATTTTGGCGCCCGAGCAAATCTCCGTACCGTCCAACTTGGCCGGATAACCTTTCCCGTCCCATGTTTCATGGTGTTGCTGCACCATCTCTGCCGCACCTTTCCAGCCTTCCATGCGCTCCAACAATCCGGCAGCAAAGCCCGGATGCGCATGCAAAATTGCGCGCTCTACCTTGCTCATCTTTTCGAGCTTGATCCATACCGATTCCGGCAGAAACATCATACCCAGATCATGCAGATAAAGCGCCGCTTCCAGTTGCACTTCGTCCACTGGAGAACCGGCTATCCGGTTGGTGTCCAGCGCCAATTGATGCAGGCGGTCAGTGCGCCCGGCGAACAGCGCAGAGCGCGTTTCGAACTGCAAGGCCAGAGAGCGAAAAAACCGCAGGTCTTTCGCCACGCCGCCTTTGGAGGAAACTTGACTGGAAGGTTTGCCCACCACAGCTAGCGGAAATGTCTGCGGACGGAATCCAGTAATAGTGTTAATCAGTTGCGCCGCCCCCAGATCGATATCGCTCTGGGGAGCCCGACCCATTTTCTCCAGTCCTTCCACCAGCACTGCCAGCTTGAGTTGCACCACGGGCCTATTCGCCACCAGCGCATCGACGGCCAACTCCAGCCGATCCAGCGCAAGCAGAATCACCTCTCCGAGCATTTGCGTATAGTGTACATCGCCCGAGCGCAAACGGGTCAAAATCGATTCGAGCGGATGCGCGACCAGCCCCGCCATCGGCACGCTGCATAGCGCAGCATCGCCCTTGATATTGTGCAGTGCGCGGAAGATGTCGGCGATCAGCACCCGGTTTCCCGGATCTGTACTCAGGCGAGCCATGTCGCGTTCGATGTCATGTGCGCGATCCGTCAGTGCGTCAGAAAATTCGTGCAGCGCCTCTCTATCCAGAACTGTCGGATAGGTCAGTGTTTGGATGTCGGTCATGATTGCCACGCTCTCTATTGAGTCGCCAGATAGGCAAATAATAAACCTAATGGGCACATTAAATCGAGCATGTTACTCGCCCGTGCAGGACTGCGCGCGCGTCTCGCCGAATTAGCGGTACAGCGCTGGAAATTGCTTGCGCAACTGTTCCACCTTGGGCTTGTCGTTGAAAATGATGTAGGGCTGGTTGGGATGCAGTGCCAGATAATTCTGGTGATAATCTTCGGCGGGATAAAACTGTTGCAGCGGCACGATTTGTGTGACGATGGCGGAGGAGAAAGTGCGCGCGGTAGCGAGTTGCTGAATGGTGCTTTGCGCAATCGTCTGCTGCTCGGGGCTGGTATAAAAGATCGCCGAGCGGTATTGGCTGCCTGAATCCGGGCCTTGGCGGTTGAGTTGGGTAGGGTCGTGTGCCACACTGAAAAATACTTGCAGCAACTGATGATAGGAGACCTGCGCCGGATTGAAGCGCACGCGTACCGCTTCGGCATGTCCGGTGTTGCCATCGCTCACCTGCTCGTAATGCGCCGTGGCCGCACTGCCTCCGGCATACCCCGAAACCACTTCCGACACGCCTTTGACATGTTTGAACACCGCATCCACTCCCCAGAAACAGCCTCCGGCGAATACGGCTGTTTGCCCGACGGGAGCCGCCATGGCGTTAGATAGCGCGCCCATGCTGAGTATGAAGCACAGGCTGCCGAGTAAATTACGTGTGATACGGCGGTAAGTCGTCATGGCGCGCTCCCTATGGTTAACCGAAAGTGAAAGCGAACGCCTCGGCATCCGCATCTAAAAACTCGATACGAAAAATTCGATCTTTGGTCGCGCCGTTTTGGCGGATAAGCTGATATAAACGCTGCCCGAGAACCTCGCCATTGCCCTGCGCGTCGATGTCCACACCGTGATCAGCACCGGGTTGTTTTCCGTCCAGCGTAACCTTGAAGCGCACCGGCTTGCCGCTGTGCGAGCCCAACACCAGATGCAAGTCGCGCCCCTGAAAGCGGTAGCTGATGGCACCGCCGGGGACTTGCAGCAGCGCAGCTTCTTTGGCGATTTGCCAATCCCCGAACAACGCCCATTGATCCGGCTTGAGTTTGTGAGGAGCGCTGTAGCGGGCGGGCATGTCTTGTTTGATCGCTTCGGGTGAAGCCAGATTTTCCTGACGCGCATATCCCAGATAGGTTTCGGGCGATTTTTGTGCACCAGCTGCCGCCGCTGTCACGCCCGCTCCCGCGACCTGAACAAAGTCTTCGTTCAACGCCAAATCACGATGCGCTTCCTTGAGCAAGCTTTGGATCATCTGCTCGGTATCCTGGTATGCGCCTTCACCGAAGTGCTGGTGACGTATGCGCCCCTGTGCGTCGATCAAATAATGCGCGGGCCAGTATTGGTTTTGATAAGCGTTCCAAATCGCATATTGGTTATCCACCGCCACCGGATATTGGATACCCAGATCGCGCACCGCCTGCCCGACATTGCGCAGGTCTTTTTCAAAGGCGAATTCGGGCGCATGCACGCCGATGATGACCAATCCCTGCGCGCGATATTTCTCATCCCACGCCTTCAGATAGGGCAAGGTGCGCAAACAGTTGATGCAGGAATAAGTCCAGAAATCGACCAGTACCACTTTGCCGCGCAAACTCTCCGCATTGAGCGGCGGCGAGTTGAACCACTGCGTCGCATCCGGCAGCGGCGGAGCCATGCGGGTATTCGCCAATGCGGCCACATCTGAGCGCTGCGCCAGCTTCTCGATCAATTGCTGCTCGGTGCTGGCCGTGCTTAAAAAAGAAAACTGCGCCAGAAAGCGCGTATCCCAGCCAAACGCGATGACCACCACTCCGGCCACCACCGCCACGCCCAAGCCGCGTCGCACCCACTCCTCCGCCCCCAAGCCGCGCTTCATCAGTTTAAATACACGCCCACCCGCCAGCAGCGCAACACCTAGCGAGGTCGCTGCACCGGTGGCAAACACCAACAGCAACAAAGCGCTGTAAAGATTTGCGCCATTTAACGCCGCGCCCGCCAATACCAGACCCAGAATCGGCCCGGCACAAGGCGCCCATAGAAAACCGACAGCCACACCGAGCAACAGCGAACCTTTCAGGCTGTTTTGCCGATCAGCATGTTGTTGCAAGCGCCCGCCCAACGTAACAAACGGATGCATCAGACGGCCCGACAAAGCGGGAAAAATCAGTGCCGTGCCCAACAGCAGCAGCAGCGCCATCGCCGCATAACGTCCATATTGGTTCAACTCAACCAGCCAAGCCCCTCCTACCGCAGCGAAACTCGCCAACAGCGTAAAAGTCGCGGCCATGCCTAGCAGTATCGGCAAGCCGACATCGCGAAAAGACTGTTCTGAACGTGCAAATATGAACGGCAATACCGGCAATACGCACGGACTGAAAATGGTGAGGACGCCACCGATATAAGCGAGTATGAAAATCAGCATAAATAAATTCTGGTTATTTGAGGCGCGGTACAAAATGCAACGACACGGTGTTCATGCAATAGCGCAAACCAGTAGGCTGGGGACCGTCGTTAAACACATGCCCCAAGTGGGCATCGCACAGCGCACACAGCACCTCTGTGCGGCTCATACCGAACAAGTGGTCGGCAATCTCATGCACATTTTCGGCAGCTATCGGCTGCCAGAAACTAGGCCAGCCCGTTCCAGAATCGAATTTTGTTGATGCATCAAACAACGCGTTGTCGCAACAGGCGCAGCGGTATAGGCCGGGGTCATGCCTATCGTAGCCAGGCTGCGAGAAAGGCCGCTCGGTCCCCTGTTCGCGGGTTACTTCGTAGGCCAAGGGTGAAAGCACTTTGCGCCATTCGGCTTTATCCTTGCGCACCTTGACCAAGGCTGTGCGCCCCAACGGTTTTCCGTTGTCGGAGAATCGCATGATGGTCACCTTGTCGCCTCCTGATGTGTTGCTTGCATAAGAACGTGATGCCAAAAAAACAGCCACTCCAGATAAAGCAAATAAAAATTGCCTGCGTTGCATGATCCAATCTCCTGCGTAAGAGTTTTTTCAAATAGTTCAGCTAAACACGCTATGATCCACTCTGTCTGCACGCCTATTCGAAGCTGTCCGATAAATAGTTACAAATAAATAGTTACAAAAAATTTTGGTGTCTTGATGACCGATCAAAACGACAATTTTGAAGCGTTGATACAACGGTCTCTGGCAGGAGACCAGCGCGCCTACGCCGCTTTGCTGCAAAAGACCTCGCGCTTGTTGCGCCCGTTTCTGGCGAAGCGCCTGGGCTTCACCACCGAGGTGGATGACCTGATGCAGGAGACCCTGATCTCCATCCATAAAGCCCGCCATACCTATGATGGCAATCGCCCCTACAAGCCGTGGGCATTTGCCATCGCCAAATTCCGGCTGCAAGATTTCTTACGTGCGCACTATGCCGACCAGCTGCGCCATGCCATTGATTTCGACGAACTCGAAGAAAATTTACACGAAGCTGTAACCGAACCGGTGATTAGTTACGAATCTATCAGCGGGGAGGTACAAAAACTTCCGCAGAAGCAGGCAACCATTCTGCAACTGATGCATCAGGATGGTTACACAGCCAAAGAAGTGGCAGAAAAAATGGGCATGAATGAGTCAGCAGTGAAAGTCGCAGCGCATCGTGCTTACAAGGTATTAAAAAAGAAGCTGGAAAGATAATGGAAAATATCGACGACCTCGTTGCAAGACTTGCGCAGGATACGACTGCCGTAAAACCTGCGCCGCACCCGTTCATGCTGAGCCTGCAATGGATGGGCATCGCAGCGATCTATCTTTCTATATCGATTGCACTTTCCGGTTGGCGCCCGGATATTCTGGAAGCATTCCACCGCCCGTGGTTCGTCGCCGAGCTGGCGGCCCTGTTAGGCATCTTCATCGTCACCTCTGTCAGTGCTGCACTGTTGGCATTCCCGGATCTGCATCAGAAACGCCTGCTGGCGTTGGCGCCGACATGGATGTTCGCCATTTTTCTGCTGATCTTGTATTTTGCCGCGCGCACCGACAACCCTCCCGTACCGCTACCTGCACACAGCTTCGAGTGCACCCTAGGCATCACGCTAATGGCTCTGCTGCCGGCCGTGTGGACTTTTTATTTCATGCGCAAATATGCCAGTACGCACTATCGGTTGGCGGGAAGTGTCGCCCTGCTCTCCGCTTTCAGCGTCGGCGCATTGTGGCTGCGACTGCACGAGGAGACCGACTCCATCGCGCATGTCATTGCGTGGCACTACCTGCCCATGCTCGCCATCGGAATCATCGGCTTGTGGCTGGGCAAGCGCCTGTTAAAATGGTAAGTTTTAAAATTCTTTTTTGAAGAAAATAATTCACATTTCGCAGATATAATTCGCAGCAATCGTTTACTCAAACGACCCATCAACTGCATACCCGACCAGCCCCATGAAAAAAACCGAAACCCCCAACGAGCAAGCATTGCTTAACAAAATACTCGGCAGCCAGATCAACATCCCGCCGCAGCCCGCCATCCTGCTGGAAATAGATAAGTTGATCAACAAACCGAGCAGTCAACTCACGGCGATCGGCAACCTGATCACCAAAGATGTCGGCCTAACTGCGGCCATCTTCAAACTCGTCAATTCGTCGTTCTATAACTTCGGCACCCCGATCAGCAGCATTCAAAAAGCGATCACGGTGCTGGGAATTACGCAACTATCCAGCCTGATCAAAATAATGTCGCTACGCAAAGCGATAGGAGGGCAAGAGTTGGCCTATGAAAAATTCTGGGAACACTCTGAAGAAATCTCCACCCTCTGCGGAATCATTGCCAGCAAACAAATCTCGGCCTGCAATATCGCCCCAGACCAAGCATATATGACCGGGTTATTTCATGATTGTGGCGTGCCTATTCTGATGCAACGCTTCCCGGAGTACTGCCATGCTTTCCGCATAAACCAAGGCGACAATTGGCCCAACTTCCATGAAGAGGATGAACGCTTCAATACCGACCACACCGTGGTTGGCTTTCTGGTGACAAAACACTGGAACTTACCCGAATTCGTTTGTCAGGCGGTGCGTTTCCATCACGACCGGCTAAACGTGGATCATGCCGCATTGACGCTGGTTTCAATTTTGCAAATGGCGCAACATCTGTACAATAAAATTCACCGCCAAAAAGATGCCGAATGGCTCGACATCGGGGGACAAGTGCTGGAAGAAATCGGGGTCGGCAAGGAAGGTTCCATAGAATTTATGGAAGACGTTTTGGAAATTTTTACCCAGCAGCAATAGTAGCTGACTGCGCGGGAGCGGGCATGTCTCGCTCCTGCAGATCGCTTATCCCGCCTCCGGCAAGTTCAGCGTCACACCTTCCGATTGGTGCGGCAAACTTAAATAAGCATTCGATTGCATCTCGACCAACCGGCTGACGGTGCGCGAAAATTCCCCGCTTTGCGCGGCACCGGCATATATGTCCTGCGACGCAGCAGCAGCCGAAATCACCAGTTTGACGCGGTTATCGTAGAACACGTCCACCAGCCAGGTGAAGCGTTGCGCTGCGGCCGCGTCCTCTGCGCTCATCCTGGGGATATGCGACACAAACACGGTGTGAAACTGATGCGCGATCTCCAGATAGTCGATTTGCGCGCGCGGCCCGCCGCAGATATCTGCGAACTCGAACCACACCACGCCGTGCGACAACTTCCTCACCGGAATCATGCGCCCCATGATCTCAATGTGTTTTTCATCCGACTGCGCCACCGGACTCAAGTGCTCGAACATCGCCTCCATGCGCGCATCGCTCGCGGCATCTGAAGGCACCATGAACAACGACTCGCGCGTCATCTCGCGCAAGCGATAGTCGTTTCCGCCGTCCACATTGAGCACCCGCAGCTCGCGTTTTAGCAGCGCGATGGTGGGCAAAAATTTCTGGCGCTGCAAGCCGTTGGGGTACAAACCGTCCGGCGGGTAGTTGGACGTGGTCATCAGCACCACACCGCGCTCGAACATCGCTTCCAGCAAACGCTGAAGAATCATGGCATCCGCAATATCGCTCACATGAAACTCGTCGAAACACAGCAGGCGCGTGGACTTGGCGATGTTATCGGCCAACGCCAGCAGAGGGTCTTTTTCTCCCGCCAGCAGCTTCATCTCGTGATGCACTTCCGCCATGAAATTGTGGAAGTGGATACGGCGCTTGCGGCGATAAGGCAGGCAGTCATAGAACACATCCATCAAAAAACTCTTGCCTCGCCCTACGCCGCCCCAAAAATACAGACCTTTCGGCACATCGGGGCTGAGCAAACTGCGCCCGAGAAAATGATTGCGCTTGGCTTTGAAATCGACCAACTGATGCCACAGCACATCCAGCGCCTCAATCGCCGCCTCTTGCGCGACATCGTGGATAAAACCCGGCTTTGCACGCACGGCCTGATACCAAGCCTTGGGGCTCATGCTGCCGTCTTGGGGGGGAGAAAAGGTGTGTTGCGACATGAAGTGCTTTGGCGAAGCGCACGCTGCTTTAAGGTGCGCGCGCCTTTTAGCTCACTCGGCCTTGACGCCAGCGCGGTGGCGCTCGATCACACGATCAATGAAGTCACGCAGAAAACCTTCCGTCTGCGCGCTGTGAAAACGGTCGATCTCCACCCCGTGGCTGTAGGCGACCACCGTCGGAAAGCCCCGCACCTTATGGCGTCCGGCGATTCTCATGTTCTCGTCGGCATCGACGATACCCAACAAAAATTTGCCATCATAAGCGAACACCATCTTGTGCAGCAGCGGCGCCAGCACCTTGCACGGTGCGCACCATTCCGCGCTGATGTCCATCAATACCGGGACGTCATTCGAACGCGCCACCACCAGTTCCTCGAAATTTGCTTCTTCAACGTTGTAAGAATAATCGCTCATTATTTCACCTCAACAAATCAATTCGCGCCGCGCTTGGAAAAGTCTTTCAAGCGAAATCCCAGCGCCCACAGCACGGCAAAATACGCCACCACGCCCGCCACCACCAGCCAAGTGAGATGGATGATGCGCGACCAGCCGTGTGTGGTAAGCCAGTGTTGCTCGCTGCCCATACCGAACCACAGCACCAACCCCAGCGCCAGCAGCGCCGAGCCGAGCTTGGCGAGGAATTTGCCCCAGCCGGGTTCTGGGGTGTAAATGCCGCGTTTGCGCAGCAAATAAAACAGTGTGCCGGAATTAAAACAAGAACCAAGACCTATCGCCAGAGCGAGTCCTGCATGTTGTATCCAGCCGATGAATAGCAGGTTCATCACCTGCGTGAACAGCAAAGTAATAATGCCGATCTTAACCGGCGTCTTGATGTCTTGGCGCGCATAGAAACCCGGCGCCAATACTTTCACCGAGAGCATACCGATCAGCCCGACGCTGTAGCCGACCAATGCACCGCGCGTCATCAACACATCGTTTGCGGAAAACGCACCGTGCTGGAAGAAAGTCGCCAGCAGCGGCACCGCAATCATGCCCAGCGCCAGCGCGGCGGGCAGGGTCAACATAAAGGTCAGACGCAAACCCCAGTCCAGCAGCTTGGAATACTCCACCGTGTTGCTATCGGCATGATGTTTGGACAGCGAGGGCAGCAGGATGGAGGCAATGGCCGCGCCCAATACGCCCGAGGGGAACTCCATCAGCCTGTCCGCGTAATACAGCCACGACACGCTGCCCGCCACGAGGAAAGAAGCGAAGATGGTGTTGATGATGAGGCTGATCTGCGCGATGGACACCCCGAATATCGCCGGCCCCATCTGCTTGATGACGCGCCACACCCCGGCATCGTGGAGATTGAAGCGCCAAGTCGGCAACATGCCGATCTGTTTCAAAAATGGTACTTGAAAAGCAAGCTGCACGATACCGGCCAAAAACACCGCCCAACCCAGCGCCATGATGGGCGGATCGCAATAGGGTGCGAGAAACAGCGCACCGCCGATAAAACAGATGTTGAGCAGGATAGGCGCGAAAGCCGGAACCCAGAATTTGTTGTAAGTGTTGAGAATGCCCGCCGCCACCGCGACCAGAGAGATGAAGAAAATATACGGCGAGGTGATGCGCAGCAGTTGCACGGTGAGCGCGAACTTGTCTGCATCTTTCACGAAGCCGGGGGCGCTGATGTACACCAGAATCGGCGCGGCGATAATACCGATGAGCGTGACGATGAACAGGATGATCGCCAGCAGCGTCGTCACATGATCTACCAGCAGCTTGGTTTCATCGTGCCCGCGACGGTTCTTATATTCACCGAAAATCGGCACAAAGGCTTGCGAAAACGCGCCCTCGGCGAACATGCGGCGCAACAAATTTGGCAACTTGAAGGCGACGAAAAAAGCGTCGGTCGCCATGCCCGCACCGAACACCCGCGCGATCAATATGTCGCGCACAAACGCCAAAATGCGGGAAACCAAGGTCAGGCTGCTGATGGCGGCAAGGGCTTTAAGAAGATTCATGTGAAATATTAAGTTAAGCGATCGATATATTTTCGCGGCGAATCATAACATGTTGAATTGCGCCCAAAGTTGGCTCAACTAACACAGCCCCAGCGCTGCTCACCAATGGAAGCCTGCTTCGAAGAATTGCAATTATTTTTTTGTCAGCGGCAGTTTTCAGGCAACAAATTTATAGGAACAACTACAACCTAATAATCTCAAGTATTCAATCGCCAACGAACATAAAGAACTGCTAGGTTCTGTCAATGAATTAGGCACGCTTGTTGAAGCGAAGCGGGCAAAGTTGCTAGCTTCTGCTCTTTGGTAATTTGATGACGAGGGCGATGCATGCAATTTGTTGAATGGCGGATTTAGAGGGGAGTACTTGAGAAGCCCTAAAGGAAAATTAGCCAACTTGACTCTGCTCAGCGCCAAGTTTTATCGATATCTGCCGACGCAACTCAATACCTCACCGGCACCCGCGCCGTCAGCGCACACAGCAATTCGTAGCTGATGGTTCCGGCGGCGTGCGCCACTTCTTCCACGGGCATGCCTTCGCCCCACAGCGTGACGCGGCTGCCGACTCGTGCATCTTTTACATCGCTCAAATCCACTCCGATCATATCCATCGAAACGCGCCCTAGTGTTTGCGTGCGCTGGCCGTTGACGAGGACGGGTGTGCCTGTCGGCGCCTGGCGGGGATAGCCGTCGGCGTAGCCGCAGGCGACGGTGCCGATGCGCATGCTGCGGTCGGCGCGGAACAGTCCGGCGTAGCCGATGTATTCGCCGGAGCGTATTTCGCGCACGGAGATGATCTCGCTAGTGAGCGTCATCACGGGTTGCAGGCCGAGTTGTTGCGCGCTCACGTCGGCGAACGGCGATGCGCCGTAGAGCATGATGCCGGGACGCACCCATTCGCCGTGCGTGGCGGGGTAGCGCAGCAGCGCGGCGGAGTTGGCCATCGAGCGCGGTACGCGATAGGCGGCGGTGATGCCGCTGAATTTTTCGAGTTGAGCGGCAACGCCTGCGGCTTCATCGGCATGGGAGAAATGCGTCATCAGGGTAACTTCGCGCACAGCGCGGTGCGACTTGAGGCGTTCCATCACGGCGGGTATTTCTTGCGGGATGAAACCCAAACGGTTCATGCCGCTGTTGATCTTGAGCCACACGTGCAAGGCGTTGCGGCGCGGATAAGCATCGAGCCAGTCGAGTTGCTGCGTGCAGTGGATGACGGTGGCGAGGTCGTACTCGGCGATGAGGGGCATATCCTCGGGTGCAAAAAATCCTTCCAGCAGCAGGATGGTTTGGCGGTTGCCCGCGTCGCGCAGTTGAATGGCGTCCTGTATATCCAGCAGCGCGATACCTTCGGCTTCTTCCAATGCCTTGGCGATGCGCGGCAGTCCGTGCCCGTAGGCATTGGCTTTGATGACGGCCATGATGCGGCTGGAGGTGTGGCGACGCGCGGCGCGCAGATTGTTTTTCAGCGCGGATAAATCGATGTGGGCTTGAATGGGACGCGGCATGAATACGGCCTTACAGACTGGATAAAAGTTGGGCGAATGATAGCAGCCCCCACCTTTTCATGTTATAAAACGGCCTCCAGAAAACAGCTTCCTCTAAATGAAACGCGGCTTTTACACCATACTCGCAGCACAGTTCTTTTCCGCGCTCGCTGACAATGCCCTGCTTTTCGCCGCTATCGCCCTGCTGAAATTGATGAGCGCACCGGATTGGCATACGCCGATCCTGCAACAATCCTTTATCATTTCGTTCATCATTCTCGCGCCGTTCGTGGGCGCTTTTGCCGACTCGCTGCCCAAGGGACGCGTGATGTTTATCAGCAACGCGATCAAAATGACCGGCTGCGCCGCCATGCTGATGGGCGTCAATCCCCTGCTGGCCTATGCCCTTGCGGGCTTTGGCGCTGCGGCTTATTCGCCCGCCAAATACGGCATCCTGACCGAATATCTGCCGCCGGAAAAACTGGTGCTGGCGAACAGCTGGATGGAAGGCCTGACGGTCTTGGCCATCATTCTCGGCGCGGTGGTCGGCGGCGTACTGCTCAGCCCGAATGTATCCGGCGCAATATTGCAGCATGTGAGCGTGCCGTTCATCCACAACCCACCCGATCTTGCCATTGGCATCGTGCTCCTGCTTTATTCCGTGGCAGCGACTTTCAACCTTTACATTCCGCGCCTGCCTATCGACCACAAGCCGTTAAGCCGCGACCCGGTGTTTCTGGTCAAAGAATTCGCGCACTGCTTCAAGCTGCTATGGAAAGACCCTCTGGGCCAGGTATCGCTCGCCGTCACCACTTTATTCTGGGGCGCGGGCGCGACCTTGCGCCTGCTGGTGCTGACCTGGGCGGCGATCGCGCTGAATTACGACATGAGCAGCGCCGCCAAGCTCACCGCGTGGGTAGCCGTCGGCATCGCCATCGGCTCGATTCTGGCGGCGCGTTTCGTCAAATTGGAACACGCGGTAAAGGTGCTGCCGGTTGGCATCGGCATGGGCTTGCTGGTATTGGCGATGCCACTGGTCACCAGCCCGCTGCTGGCAACCCTGCTGCTGATCGGCATCGGTGCGATGGGCGGCTTCTTCGTGGTACCGATGAACGCGCTGCTGCAACATCGCGGACACTTGCTGATGGGCGCGGGCAGCTCTATTGCAGTGCAGAATTTCAACGAGAACATCAGCATCTTTCTCATGCTGGGGCTGTACGCGTTGCTAGGAAAACTCGGTTTTTCCATCTATACCATCACCATAGTATTCGGCCTGCTGATGGCGGGTATCATGACCCTGCTGTATAAAAAACACGGTCACGATCAGGATAGCGGGAAGATTTAATCTCCCTCCAAAGGAGCGCAAAATGGAAATCGGAATTCTCGTTTTTTTAATCTTGCTCAGCGGTTTCTTCGCCATGTCTGAGATGAGCATCGGCGCAAGCCGCCCTGCGCTGCTGCAACAGATGGCGGCAAACGGTAACGATGGCGCGCGTATCGCCGCCGCACTGCGCGAACAACCATCGCGCCTGCTCGCCGCCACGCAGACCGGCCTTACCGCATTAGCCACATTGCTCGGCGTATTCGGCGAGGCCATGTGGGTGCCGCGCATCGAGTCTTTTATCGAAACCAATATTCTCTGGCTCGCCTTCGCCAAATACCCGCTAGCTTTGATGCTTGTGATCGGCAGCATCACTTTCGCCACCATCGTGGTCGGCGAAATCATCCCCAAACGCATCGCGCTGGCGCGCCCCGAAACCATCGCCGCGCTGCTCGCACCTTTTATGGCCACGTTCACCAAGCTCACGCAGCCGTTCATCTGGGCGCTGTCACTGGCGAGCGAAAAACTATTGTCCTTTTTTCCGTTCAAGGAAAGCGAAGCGCGCGTCGCCTCGGATGAGATACGCGCCATGATCAGCGCCGGACGCCGCGACGGCGGCCTGGACGAAACGGCGGGCGAATTGCTCGGCAACGTGTTCCGCCTCGACGACCGCAAAGTGGCGGGCATCATGACACCCGCCAACGATATCATCTACCTCGACCTACAAGAGCCCAGCCAGGCCAATTTGAAAAAAATTCAGACGCAGAGCGTTTCGCGCTTCCTCGTGTGCAAGGGCGGTTTAACGCAGGTAATGGGTTATGTCGAAAGCCGCGAACTTCTGCAACGCCTAATGGCGGGGGAGCCGCTCGACATGGGCAAGCTGCCCACCCACGCCATCCACTTCATTCCCAACACCCAATCGCTGATGGGCGTGCTGGAGTTTTTCCGCCGTCAGAAGACACATCTGGCCTTGGTGGTAAACGAATTCGGGCAAGTCGAAGGCCTGGTCACGATGAGCGACCTGCTCGCCGCCGTGGTCGGCGATGTGCCCAAATCGGTGGACGAGTTGCCGCTAGCCGTGCAGCGCGAAGATGGCTCTTGGCTGCTGGACGGCCTGCTGCCCATCGACGAGATGAAAGAAAAACTCGGCCTTGCCACGCTGCCCGAAGAAGACCTCGGCAACTATCACACCGTCGGCGGTTTCGTCATCACCACAGTGGGGCGCATCCCGAAAAAAGCCGAGACCTTCGACTGGGGCGACTGGCGTTTCGAGGTGGTGGACATGGATAAGAACCGCGTCGATGAGGTGTTCGCCCGCCCGCACATCCATCCCATCCCCAACGACTGAGGAACACGCCATGACCTACCGCACCGCCGCCTTCTGCGCACTTCTGCTGCTAGGCGCATGCAGCCCGGGCAACGATGCAAAAGCGCCGCCGCCCAAGCTGTTCGAGGAACAACGCGATACGCTCGACAAAGCCAAAACAGTCAACTCCGCGCAGCAACAACAGGATGAAGAGCAACGCAAGGCGATTGAAAAACAGACGCAGTGAGGGTGCAACGCATTTCCCAAATGCCCCGTTCCTACACAAACCCTCAACTTCGATTTTTTTAGGTTTAATATTGCAAACATTCGAGTCCCTCGCTTGAGGCTCCTGTGTCATCCCGACCGAGTGAATTCCATGAAAACTGTTGTTCACCAAAAACCCGCCAAATCTTTTCTGCCGTTGCTCGACACCCTGCGCAATTATCACCGGCGCTGGATTCGCAACGATGTGATCGCGGGACTTTCCGCCTGCATCGTGATGATCCCTGCGGTCATCGCATATGCCGAGCTGGTGCATCTGCCGCCCATTTCCGGACTGTATGCCGCCCTCGCCGCCTCCATCGGCTATGCGCTGTTTGCCAGCTCACGCCATGTCATCGCGGGGCCGGATGCGGCCATCGGCTTGCTGGCGGGCTCGGCCATCCTGCCGCTGGCTCTTAACGATCCGGCACGCATGGCTTTTCTGGCGGCAGAGCTGAGTCTGTTTGCCGGTGTGGTGCTGTTGATCGGGGCGCGCATGCGCCTCGGCGTCATCGCAGAATTGCTTTCGCGCCCCGTGTTGATCGGCTATCTGAACGGCGCATCGTTGGTGCTGATTTCCACGCAATTGGGCAAGATGTTTGCCATCAAAACTCACGGCGAAGAATTTTTCCCCGTGCTGTCGACCATTATTAACGAGTTGCCGAATATGCATTTGCCCACGTTTATTTTCGGTGTGCTACTGATCTTGTTGCTGGTCGGCCTTGCGCGCTGGTTGCCTCGCGTACCCGGCGCACTTGCGGCATCGGGGGTGGCGATCGTCGGGGTCTATTTTTTCGACCTGAACCAGTACGGCATCGCACTGGTGGGCGAGGTGCCGACGGGCATGCCCGATCTGTCGATTCCCGTGCCGCTGTGGTCGGACATCGCCGCACTGGCTCCGGCGGCGGTGGCGATTGCTTTCCTGACTTTTTCCGACGGCATTTTGTTGGCACAAACCTTTGCCGAAAAACACGGCTATCAGGTGAACCCGCACCAGGAACTGGTCGCTCTCGGCTCGGCCAATATTCTGGCCTCGATGTGGCAAGGCTTTCCGGTATCCGCCAGCCAGTCGCGCACTTCGATAGTGGACGCAGCCGGAGGCCATTCGCAGATGGCACAGGTGGTGGTGGCGGGCGGACTGTTTCTGTTCCTTCTGTTTTTAACCGGGCTGATCGCCATGCTGCCCAAGGTGGCGCTGGGCGCGATACTCATCGTGACGGCGGTGAGCATGCTGGAAATGGCATCGTTGCAAAAATTGTACAAAATAGATCGCAACGAGTTCGCCATCGCCATCGGCGTGATGCTGGCGATACTGATCGCCGGCGTGGTGACGGGAATCATCGCCGGACTCCTGCTGTCGCTAATCGCCGTGCTGGTAGACATCTCGCGCCCGCGCGACGCTGTGCTGCGGCGTCTCATCAAAGATGGAAAATTTCACGACTGCCTTGAGGACGACGAGGCGGAAGACGTGCCCGGCGTGATCGTGTACCGCCTCTACGCGCCGCTGATCTTCGCCAATGCGCGCTACATTGTGGAGCGCATCCACCAGCTCGTGAACAATGCAGGTTCAAATCTAGAATGGCTGATCATCGACGCCCAAGCGATCACCGACATGGACGTAACTGCCGCACAACGTTTCGCCGAGTTGCACCGCGAACTATTGGAGCAAGGCGTTCAGATCAAGATCGCCGATGCCCCCCGCCCCTTCCGCGAAGAACTCGCCAAGGTGGGGCTTTCCGATGCATTGGGCAGCCAACAATTTTTTGTGTCGGTAAAGAAAGCGGTTGAAGCCTTTGAGCAGCGCCCGAAAGTTCAGCTGGGCAAACAACCCATCATCACCGCCCCCACTCCAACGCCATAAAAGATATGCGAAATCATTGGTGTCCGTACATTTAATTGAATAGATTCATTTGGTTATTGTCTTGCGGCGTATCCATTTGCGGCTCCATGTTTTTAAGCAGTTGATCGAGCGGT
>WSYA01000024.1 GCA_009773615.1 Gallionellaceae bacterium | reverse complement strand
CACAGAGGGCTTTCGAAAGATCGGAAACGGGTCTTGGTGGCAGAACATTTGGCACGAAAAAGAGGCAAAAAACCTCCACGAAATGTCACTTAGCTCACATGCGCATGATGTTGTAATCGCCGAAATTGTTGATGCCGTTCCAACGCTTCGCGATCTAGATGAATTTATCACCATAAAGCAGGCAATCAGTGAACAGGGATTTGACTCATCCATGATGCCTCTCTACCCTCAATCCCATGAAAATTTTTCTGGCCTAACAGGGCGAATGCTAAAAGATGGCAATGCAGAACAAGGAGGGAGTGTCATCGCAAGAATAGATGGACAGTCACGCGCTATCGAGATGAATACCTATCGGCGGCGAAACATCTACGCAGCCCTAGATGAAATTGTACGCAACAAACAGCACGGGTTAGCGCTTTAACCAACACACCAATTCAGGTGAGGTTAATGCGCCTCATCCCAATTCGCCCCCTCACCTATTCCCACTTCCAGCGGCACTTTCAGCTCGGCCACATTGCACATCAGCTCGCGCACTTTCTCTTTCACTAACGCCAATTCCTCTAACGGCACTTCCAGCACCAATTCATCGTGCACCTGCATGATGAGTTTGGTTTGTAGTTTTTCCTGCTCCAGCCAGTCCTGCACTTTGACCATCGCGAGCTTAATCAAATCCGCCGCTGTGCCTTGCATCGGGGCGTTGATGGCGGCGCGTTCGGCGGCTTGGCGGCGCATGCCGTTGGCGCCGTTGATTTCGGGTAGCCATAAGCGACGCCCGAACCATGTCTCGACGTAGCCGAAGCGTTTTGCCTGTTCGCGCGTGTCGTCCATGTAGCGTTTCACGCCGGGGTAACGCGCGAAGTAGAGGTCGATGTATTGCTTGGCGGCGCTGTTTTCGATGTTGAGTTGGCTGGCGAGGCCGTAGGCGGACATGCCGTAGATGAGGCCGAAGTTGATGACTTTGGCGTAGCGGCGCTGTTCGCTGCTCACACCATCGAGAGGCACACCGAACACTTCGGCGGCGGTGGCGCGGTGGATGTCTTCGCCGTTGGCAAAGGCGCGCAGCAGGCCTTC
Source organism: Gallionellaceae bacterium (assembly GCA_009773615.1). GTDB lineage: Bacteria > Pseudomonadota > Gammaproteobacteria > Burkholderiales > Gallionellaceae > PALSA-1006. The sequence continues at coordinate 31,641 of WSYA01000024.1, read as the reverse complement.
ATCGCCGGAGAGGTGCGCCATGATGCGCAGCTCGATTTGCGAATAGTCGGCGGAGACGATGCGGCTGCCCGCAGGCGCGATAAAGGCTTCGCGGATGCGGCGGCCTTCGGCGCTGCGCACGGGAATGTTTTGCAGGTTGGGATCGCTGGAGGCCAAGCGCCCCGTTACCGCCACGGCTTGCGAGTAACTGGTGTGCACGCGCCCTGTTCTCACATTCACCATCTTGGGCAACTTGTCGGTGTAGGTGGATTTGAGTTTTGCGATGCCGCGATGCTCAAGCAAAATCTTCGGCAGCGGGTAATCCAGCGCCAACTCTTGCAGCACCTCTTCGTCGGTGGAGGGTGTGCCGCTCGGCGTTTTCTTTTTTACTGGCAGGCCGAGTTTATCGAACAGGATTTCTTGAATCTGTTTCGGCGAGTTCAAGTTGAACGGTTGCCTCGCCGCCTCGAACGCCTGCGCTTCGATGGACATCAACTTCTCGCCCAGCTCGTGGCTTTGTCGCGACAGCTTGCCGCTGTCGATCAGCACGCCGTTGCGCTCCATTTTGAACAGCGCTTCGCGCGCAGGCAGCTCGATGTCGCGATACACATAAGCCAAACGGCTCAGCAATTGCGGTGACAGCGTCTGGTGCAATTGCAAAGTGATGTCGGCATCCTCGGCGGCGTATTTGGTGGCAGTGTCGAGATCGACCTGATCGAAGCCGATCTGCTTCGCGCCTTTACCCACCACTTCGGCGTAGCTGATGGTGTTCATGCCGAGATGGCGCAACGCGAGATTGCCCATGTCGTGCGGCTTGTGGCTTTCCAGTACATAGGATTGCAGCAGCGTGTCTTCTGCGACGCCAGCCAGCGCGATGCCGTGATTGGCGAAAATGTGCTGGTCGTATTTGAGGTTCTGGCCGAGCTTTTTATGCTGCGCGCTTTCCAGCCAGGGCTTGAGTTTTTGCAGCGCGTGTTCGCGGTTCAACTGATCCGGCGCGCCGGGATAGTGGTGCGCGAGTGGCAGATAAACAGCGTGATGTGCTTCGATGGAAAACGAAATGCCGACCAGTTGCTCGTTCATCACATCGAGACCGGTGGTCTCGGTGTCTATGCTCACCAGCGGGGCGTGCATGATTTTCTCTATCCATGCGTCGAGTTGGGCATCGGTGAGGATGGCTTTGTAGTTTGAGGTGTCGTTGCTGAAAAGTTCGCCGGATACTTGTGGCGCTGCTTCACGCTGCGGCAGGAGAGATGCTTGTTGTGCTGGTGCGCTCGCGCTTTCTTGCTGCTGCCTACCGCCCAGTTCCCGCAACCAGCTCTTGAAACCAAACTGTTCCAGCAGACCGCGCAATTTTTCCGTGTCCTGCGTTGGCGCGGCGAGCTGGTCGAAGCGCACGGGCAATTCGACATCACATTTCACCGTGACCAAACGGCGGCCTTGCGGCAGCCAGTCCAGCGCGGCGCGCAGATTTTCGCCGACCACGCCGCCCACTTCGCCCGCGTGAGCCACCAGATTGTCCAGTGTGCCATATTGGGTGAGCCATTTCACGGCGGTCTTGGGGCCACACTTGGTAACGCCGGGCACGTTATCCACGGTGTCGCCGACTAGCGTCAGATAATCCACGATGCGCTCGGGCGGCACGCCGAACTTCGCCAGCACGCCCGCCTCATCCAACGTTTCGTTGCTCATGGTGTTAATGAGTTGCACTTGGGAGTTCACCAGTTGCGTGAGGTCTTTGTCGCCAGTGGAAACGATGCAGCGTGCGCCGCCTTGCGTGGCTTGCTGCGCCAGCGTACCGATCACATCGTCGGCTTCCACGCCGTCTATCATCAGGATGTTCCAGCCGTAGGCGGCCACTGCTTCGTGCAGCGGCTCGATCTGCGCGCGCAGGTCGTCGGGCATGGAAGGGCGGTGCGCTTTGTATTCGGGATACCAGTCGTCGCGGAAGGTTTTGCCTTTGGCGTCGAATACGCAGGCGCTATAATCCGCCGGGTAGTCTTTCTGCAAACGCCGCAGCATGTTGAGCACGCCTTGTATGGCGCCGGTCGGCAGACCTGTAGGGCTGCGCAAATCGGGCATCGCATGGAATGCGCGATACAGGTAAGATGAGCCATCGACTAACAGCAGTGTTTTCATTATTTTTTTGAGAGTTTGAGATGAACAGCCAATCCAAAATACCTCACTCGCATTTACCCGAGTTGACCCAGTCGAAGGAGGCATGGCGCGTGTTCGGCATTATGTCAGAATTCGTCTCCGCCACCGAACGCCTGCAAGACATTCAGCCTGCCGTGAGCATCTTCGGCAGCGCGCGCACACCGCACGACCACCCCTATTACAAGCTCACCGAAGAAATATCGCGCATGCTTTCCGATGCCGGATTTTCGGTGATCTCGGGCGGCGGCCCCGGCATTATGGAAGCGGCCAACAAAGGCGCTTTCTACGGCAAATCGCCCAGCGTCGGCTTGAACATCCAGCTGCCGCACGAACAGCACAACAACCCCTACCAGAACATCAGCCAGACTTTCCAGCACTTCTTCACGCGCAAAGTGATGTTCGTGAAGTTCGCCAGCGCTTATGTGGTGATGCCCGGCGGCTTCGGCACGCTGGACGAATTGATGGAGGCGCTAACGCTGGTGCAGACCGGCAAGACGCGGCGCATGCCGATCATTCTGGTGGGCAGCAAGTTCTGGGGCGGCATGCTCGAATGGCTCAAGTCCAGCCTGCTAGAAGAAAAAATGATCAGCGCAGAAGACTTGGATCTGATCCGTATCATCGATGAGCCCGCACAAGTGGTCAGCGCCATCTTCGAGCATTACGAGACGCGCGGCTTCGAGCCTTCCGCTTCGGAGCGCGAGATGCAGTTGAATTTGTAAGCAATTTAAAACCGTTATCCGCAGATCGACGCAGTTTTAAAATCGACTCATACTGGACGCCCGGCACTCATTGCTAACTGCCCCGCCAATCTGCGAAATCTGCGGTTAAAAGATTTTTTGAATTTCTAACATCCCGCAGCCTGTTAAAATAGGCGCACTTATTCTTCGGGAATCCACACCATGCGTTCCATTACCCTGTTGTTACTTGCCTACCTGAGCGCAGGCGCTTATGCGGAGCAAGCTCCAGCCGTAAAATCGGCGCCCCCTCCGCCTGCTTTCGACCAGAGCGAGGCAGTGGATGAGCCGCAAGTCACCATCACCAAGCAGACCGAGCAAATCGTCGAGGAATACCGCTCTCACGGCAAGCTGTATATGATCAAGATCACGCCCAAACACGGCAAGCCTTACTACCTGATAGACGATAGAGGCGACGGTAAATTCGCGCGTCAGGAAAGCCTAGATTCCGGCCTGCGCGTGCCGACCTGGATCATCCACAAATTCTGATATAGGCAACGGCATGGCAGTATTTACTCGCGTCACCGAAGCGGACATCACCGCTTGGCTCAACAACTATTCGCTCGGCACGTTGCTCGAATTGCAGGGCATCGCTTCGGGCATCGAAAATACCAACTACTTCGTCACCACCAGCAACGGGCGCTTCGTGCTCACGCTGTTCGAAAAACTCACTGCCGACGAACTGCCGTTCTATCTCAACCTGATGGCACATCTCGCGCGCCACGGCATTCCCTGCCCCAGCCCGGTCGCCGACAATAGCAACCTCTTTCTCGGCACATTGAACGGCAAACCCGCCTGCATCGTGAGCCGCTTGCCCGGCAAGTCGGTTACGCAACCCACTGCTGAAAATTGCGCCGCCGTCGGCGCCATGCTCGGGCAGATGCACAGCGCCGGACACAGCTTCGGCGATGCGATGCCCAATCCGCGCGGCACGGCATGGCGCGCCGCCACCGCGCAACAGATGTCGAAGTTTCTATGCGCCGAAGATGCCGCCCTGCTGGATGCCGAGGTCGCCTACCACGCACAACATGCGCTCGACGCGCTACCGCGCGGCGTGATTCATGGCGACCTGTTCCGCGATAATGTGCTGCTCGACGGCGAGCGCGTGGGCGGCCTGATCGATTTTTATTTCGCCTGCAACGACTGCCTGCTCTACGATGTCGCCATCACAGTGAACGATTGGTGTGTCGATGCGGAAGGCGTGCTGGACAGCCGGCGCACCCACGCATTTCTGCGGGCTTATCACGCTGCGCGCCCGTTCACCGCTCAGGAAGCGGCAAGCTGGCCGACCGCTTTGCGCGTAGCCGCGCTGCGTTTCTGGATATCGCGCTTGTTTGATCTACATCTGCCGCGCGAAGGTGAGATCGTGAACGCGCACAACCCCGAGCAATTCAAAAACATACTTCAGCGACACATCACTACAGGCCCTAACACGATCTGGCTATAAATCAGGATAAACAAATGGAAGCAAAGAAACTTGGTGCAGGATCCGGCTGGCTATGGATCAAACAGGGCATCTACCTGTTCAAGAAAAGCCCGATCCTGTGGGTGGTTCTTACCGCCATCGCCATCATCGGTGTGATCGTCATCGCCAGCATCCCCGTCGTTGGCGACCCGCTCGCCACCCTGCTTTTTCCGGTGATTTTTTCCGGCCTGCTGTGGGGCTGCCATGCTTTGGAACACGACGAAGAGTTGGAACTCGCGCATCTGTTCGCCGGATTCCAGCGCAACACGCATCAACTCGTGGCGCTCGGCGGGCTCAATCTGGTCGGACAATTGCTGATCTTCGGTGTGATGATGCTGACGGGCGGCGCGGCACTGGTGGACATCCTGATGAACAACTCCCCGGCAGAAGACCCCGCCGTGATCGCTCAGGCGACAACGGGTGCGGGTTTCGCCATTCTGCTCGGCTTTACCCTGTTCAGCGTGCTGCTGATGGCAACCCAATTCGCGCCGATGCTGGTGACTTTCAACAAACTTTCGCCGATTGCCGCGCTCAAAGCCAGCCTGCGCAGCTGTTGGCGCAACCTCATACCGCTTGCGGTTTACGGCGCGATGATGCTGCTGTTCGCGATCGCCGCTTCGCTGCCGATGATGCTGGGCTGGTTCATCCTGCTGCCCATCATGATCACCTCGATCTATGCCGCCTATCGCGGCATCTTCCCCACAGCGGAAGAGACCGTCGCCCCGACCGCAACCGACGCAGTCACCGCGCCGGAACAGGAAGCCCCCAAAGATAGCCAGTAAAATATGCGACGCGGAAGTCAAGCAGGCGCAGATTCCGCACAACTTGTTCATCTCCGGCTTATTCATATTTGATTTGCTGATGACCCCGGCGGTGATCGTGCTTGGCCTCGGCATGCCGGGACTGCTTGTTCCGCTGCTATGCTCGGGCGCACTTATCGCCTACATTTTTCTGCGCGGCAAAAACATCTCCAGCAGCTTCGTCGCCGCGCGCTGGAAAACCGCTTACAAGCACGGGATTGGGTTGCTGGCGGGATATGCGGTTTCAGCAGGATTGATCTTCATCGCCTGGATGCTAAGCCTCAACGCGCGCGACGCGAACATGGGTCACATCTTGTGGACCGTGCTCACCCGCATCGCGCTGCTGCCCACGCTGGTCGCCGTGATGGCGACGGCAGTGATGGAAGCCAGCGCAATCAGCGCGGCCACCAAGCGCGAGACTCCTTCCGAAAAATAACTGCCGTCAGACGCTTGGCTGTACCGGCTGAAATTCCTCGAAAGCCCGCAGCACTTCAGCCGCATACATCAGCGACGGGCCTCCGCCCATATACACCGCCACCGCCAGCATCTCGTTGACCTGTTCGCGCGCCGCACCCATGCGCACCAAGGCGCGCACATGAAAGCCGATGCAGCCGTCGCAACGCGTGGAGACAGCGATGGCGGTCGCGATCAGTTCCTTATTCAGTGCGGATAACACCCCCTCCGCCATGGCTGATTTCGCCATCGCATCGAAGCCCGCCATCGGTGCGGCAGCTTCTTTGCGGAATGGACCCAATGCCTTGCTGATGTCTTGGGTGATGGTTTTGAATGACTTGCTCATGCTCACTCTCCGTGGAGTTGGAAAGACAACATATTAGCATATTCTAATTTAGATGGTGCTAGATTGCTTCCAGCTTGGCATATTCCAGCGCCAGCCATTTGCTGCCCGCGCGCTTGAAGTTGACCTGCACACGCCCCTGATTGCCGCCGCCTTCGGTATCGGTCACCACGCCCTCGCCGAATTTCTGGTGGAACACGCGCTGGCCGATGCGCCACACCGCATCGGGCGCGGGCTGTGGCTTGGGTGGAATCGGGCTGGCGGCAAACGCGGCGTTATAGCTATGGGTCTCGTAACTGCTGTTGCCGAACGTCTTGCGCGGCGCAGCGGTGAAGCGCGGCGTAATCCAGTGCATCAACTCCTCGGGCAATTCGCGCAGAAAGCTGGACACCATGCTGTAGTTCGTCTGCCCGTGCAACATGCGGCTCTGCGCGAAGGTGAGATACAGCCTGCGCCGCGCGCGCGTGATCGCCACGTACATCAGGCGGCGCTCTTCATCCAAACCACCATCCACGTTCTGGCTGTTCTGGTGCGGGAACAAACCTTCTTCCAGCCCAGTGATGAACACGGTGTGGAACTCCAAGCCTTTCGCGGCATGCACCGTCATCAGGTGCAGCGCGTCCTCGCTGTCACCCGCCTGATGCTCGCCCGATTCCAGCGAAGCATGGGTGAGAAAAGCGGTGAGGCTGTCGTCTTCGTTTTCGTGCACGAACAGTGTGGCCGCGTTGATGAGCTCGTTCAAATTCTCCAGGCGCTCTTCGGCTTCGCGCTTTTTCGCGCCGGTCTCGTTTTTGTAGTGATCCACCAAGCCGCTGTGTTGCAGCACGTGATCCATGATCTCCGGCAGCGGCAAATCTTTGGTGGCGCTGCGCAGCGATTCGATCAGCCCGACGAACGCCGTGACCTTGCCGCCCGCGCGCGCCGCCGCATCCCACAGCGTGGTCAAATTCATCTTCGCGGCTTCCTGCAACTGTTCGATGCTGCGCGCGCCGATGCCGCGCGTGGGGAAGTTGATGATGCGCAGCAGCGCGTTGTCGTCGTCGGTATTCTCCATCAAACGCAGATACGCCAGCGTGTGCTTGATCTCCTGGCGCTCGAAGAAGCGCAGCCCGCCGTACACGCGGTACGATAATCCCGCCGATACCAGCGCATGCTCCAGCACGCGCGACTGCGCGTTGGAACGGTACAGCAGCGCCATCTCAGTGAGATTCACGCCCTCGCGTTTGAGCTGCTGAATTTCCTCGACAATAAATTTTGCCTCGTCCACATCCGTCGCCGCCTCGTACACGCGCAGCTGTTCGCCGCCGCTTTCCGAAGTCCACAGATTCTTGCCAAGGCGGTTGCGGTTGTTGCTGATGAGCGCGTTGGCCGCATCGAGAATGTTGCCGTGCGAGCGGTAGTTCTGCTCCAGCTTGATGACGTTTTCGACATGGAAGTCGCGCAGCAATTCCTGCATATTGCCCACGTTCGCGCCGCGAAACGCGTAAATGGATTGGTCATCGTCGCCCACGGCGAACAGCGCGTTGTTGCGTCCCGCCAACAGCTTCAGCCAGCGGTATTGCAGCGGGTTGGTATCCTGAAACTCGTCCACCAGAATGTGTTTGAAGCGCTCCTGATAATGCTCACGCAACTGCTGGTTGCGCGACAGCAATTCATAGCAGCGCAACAGCAACTCGGAAAAATCCACCACGCCTTCGCGCTGGCATTGCGCGTCGTATTCCGCGAACACTTCCACCTTGCGCCGCGTGTACGGATCGTAGGCTTCCACCTCGCTTGCGCGCAGCCCCTGTTCTTTACTACCGCTGATAAAATTTTGCATCTCTCGCGGCGGGTACTTCTCGTCGTCCACATTCATCGCCTTCATCAGACGCTTGATAGCGGAAAGCTGGTCACCGGAATCGAGAATCTGAAATGTCTGCGGCAGATTTGCTTCGCGGTAATGCGCGCGCAACAAGCGGTTGCACAAGCCGTGGAAAGTGCCGATCCACATGCCGCGCGTATTGATCGGCAGCATTGCCGACAAGCGCGTCACCATCTCCTTCGCCGCCTTGTTAGTAAACGTCACCGCGAGAATGCCGTGCGGCGAAACCTGCCCGGTGCTGATGAGATAAGCGATGCGCGTGGTGAGCACGCGCGTCTTGCCGCTGCCCGCCCCGGCAAGGATCAGGGCGGATCGGGCAGGCAGTTCGACGGCGGCACGTTGTTCGGGGTTGAGGCCTTGGAGCAGATTCATCGTTTTTCCAAAAGAAACGGGGAATCAAGCTGCGCCTGATTCCCCGCCTTGCTATTGCACTTTTTCTTATTTCTTTTTGTTCTGGATCATGTCGTGCATGATCGGCGCCAGAATCACTTCCATCGCCATGCTCATCTTGCCGCCGGGCACCACGATGGTGTTGGGACGGGACATGAAGGAGTCATGGATCATGTCGAGCAGGTAAGGGAAGTCCACGCCCTTCGGATTGCGGAAACGCACAACCACGAAGCTTTCGTCGGGCGTCGGGATGTCGCGCGCGATGAACGGGTTGGAGGTGTCCACCGTTGAAACACGCTGGAAGTTAATGTCGGTGTAAGTGAACTGCGGCGTGATGAAGTTAATGTAGTCCGGCATGCGACGCATGATGGTATCTACTGTCGCTTCGGCGGAATAACCGCGCTCGGCTTTGTCGCGATGGATCTTCTGGATCCATTCCAGATTCACGATCGGCACAACGCCGATGCTCAAGTCCACGTGTTGAGCCGCGTTCACTTTGTCGGTTTTGATCATGCCATGCAGACCCTCGTAAAACAGCAGGTCGGAATTGGCTTCAATATCTTCCCAGGGCGTAAACAAGCCGGGCTTCAGATCGGTCAGGCCGAAGTGTTTGTTGTGCTCGACGGCTTCGGGTTCGCTATGCACGTAGTAACGGCGTTTGCACATGCCTGTTTCGCCGTATTGCTTAAACATTTCTTCGATTTTGTCGAAGTGGTTCGCTTCGGGGCCGAAATGGCTGAAGGTGTTGTGTCCGGCCTGGGCCGCTTCTGCCGCTGCCGCGCGGAATGCCATACGATCCAAGCTGTGCAGGCTGTCGCCTTCGATTACAGCGGCGGAGATTTTTTCGCGGCGGAAAATGGTATCGAATGCGCGTTTCGCAGTGGTAGTACCTGCGCCGGACGAACCAGTTACTGCAATAACGGGGTGCTTGCGTGACATGTTGAATCTCTCCTGAAGGATAATGAAAAATTATTTTTTAGCATTCTAGCAGAACACCTTCGATGCCGCTAACGCGACACGGAGGGCGAGTCGATGCCCATTTTTCCGGTCAGTTCCCGAGCCAATGCAGAGGCCTCATCACGGCTGGGCAGCTGCATGATGTACAAGCGGTATTTTCCGGCATCTAGCGGCAAGATGCGCGCATCGTAGCCGGCAGCACGCAATTCATCATAGGCCGCCAGCGTCGCCACCTCGCCCTCGACGGTTTTCAGATCGACTTTCCACTCGCCTCCCGTGCGTACCGCACCTTGCCCTGCGGCAATTTCAGTTTCTGCCGCCCATTTTTTCAATTGCTCCATATCTACTTTGGCGACAGGCGCAGGAGCGGCGTTTTTGGGCATCTTGTAGAAACTCAATGGCTCGTCCATCACAAAAGCGGGTTCATCGAGGTAATTCACGGAGATTTTTCCCTCGATCAGACACACCACGTCTTTGTCGGTCTCGGCTGCTTTTCCCCATACGTCCGTGCCGCGTATCCCGATTGTTGCGCCTGCCACCTTCACCCTCACCTCGCGTCCGCGCAGCTTGGCGACGGCGGAGGTGGTAAAGCGAAATGCGCCTTTCAACACATTGAGTGCTGCACTGAACAGGGGTTGTCCATCGCGTTTTTGCGCGAGTCCGGAAAGCGCCAGCCTCGCGTGCTCGCCCAGCTTGATGTCGCTGCCATCCGCCGCTTTAACCAACACGCGCGAATTTTGTCCAGTGACCAAAATATCGCCGTTACTCAACGCCATCCCCGGAGCAAGCGGCAGACGCTGTGCGTCCCGCTCCACCCAGGCAGGCATTTTTACGCCGCTGACCAACATGTCCGGCTCAGCCCATGCCGAAGTCGCCAAGCACAAGACAATCAACGCAGTAATCAGCTTCATTCACCCTCCTCCAATAACAATGACGGATATAATACGACCTTATTTTTTGCCACACCGAACTCAAAGCCATGCAACAGACTTATTCGCCCAAAGACATCGAAGCCGCCGCACAACAGCAATGGGAAAACCAGCAGGCTTTTCGCGCCTCCGACAGCAGCAGCAAACCAAAATATTATTGCCTGTCCATGTTTCCTTACCCCTCCGGCAAACTGCACATGGGGCATGTGCGCAACTATACCATCGGCGATGTATTGAGCCGCCACCACCGCATGAAAGGTTTTAACGTGATGCAGCCGATGGGCTGGGACGCGTTCGGCCTGCCCGCCGAAAACGCCGCGATGGCCAACAACGTGCCGCCCGCCGCGTGGACTTATTCCAACATCGAATATATGAAGCAGCAGTTGAAGTCGCTGGGCTTGGGCGTGGACTGGTCGCGCGAAGTGACTACCTGCAAACCGGACTACTACCGCTGGGAGCAATGGTTATTCAACCGCCTGTTCAAAAAAGGCGTGATCTACAAGAAGACCTCCACGGTGAACTGGGACCCGGTAGACAACACCGTGCTGGCAAACGAGCAAGTCATCGACGGGCGCGGCTGGCGCTCCGGCGCGCAGGTGGAAAAGCGCGAGATACCGATGTATTTTTTCCGCATCACGCAATACGCCGACGAGTTGCTCACAGATTTGGACACCCTCCCCGGCTGGCCGGAACAGGTAAAGACCATGCAGGCCAACTGGATCGGCAAGAGCTATGGCGTGCGCTTCGCGTTTCCGTATGAGTTGGATGGCAAGCAGGACAAGCTGTGGGTGTACACCACCCGCGCCGATACCATCATGGGCGTGACCTTTGTTGCGGTGGCGGCGGAACATCCGCTGGCGACCTATGCAGCTAAAAAGAATCCGGCACTCGCCGCCTTCGTCGAAGAATGCAAACACGGCGGTGTGGCTGAAGCCGACATCGCCACCATGGAAAAAAAGGGTATGCCAACGGATATTTCCGTGACGCATCCGCTCACCGGCGAACAAGTGCCGGTGTGGGTGGGCAACTATGTGCTGATGAGCTACGGCGAAGGCGCGGTGATGGCGGTGCCTGCGCACGACGAGCGTGATTTCGGCTTTGCCAAGAAATACCGCTTGCCGATCCAGCAATCCATCACGGTGAAAGATCAAAGCTTCAGCGATGCCGCATGGCAGGAATGGTACGGCGACAAAAACGGCGTGTGCGTGAATTCCGGCAGATACGACGGCCTGAATTTTGAGCAAGCGGTGGATGCCATCGCCGCCGATCTCGCCGCCAAAGGCCTGGGCGAAAAGAAGACCCAGTTCCGTCTACGCGACTGGGGCATTTCGCGCCAGCGCTATTGGGGCTGCCCGATCCCCATCATCCATTGCTCGACCTGCGGCGATGTGCCGGTGCCGGACGATCAACTCCCCGTGAAGTTGCCGGAGAACGTGGTTCCGGACGGCGCAGGTTCTCCGCTGGCGAAGATGCCGGAGTTCTACGAATGCACCTGCCCGCAATGCGGCGGCAAAGCGCGGCGCGAGACGGACACGATGGACACTTTCGTGGAATCGTCCTGGTACTACGCGCGCTACGCCAGCCCCCAATGCGACACCGGCATGGTGGACAAAGCGGACGCACAAAAATGGCTGCCGGTGGATCAATACATCGGCGGCATCGAGCATGCGATTTTGCATTTGCTGTATGCGCGCTTCTTCCACAAGCTGATGCGCGACGAGGGCTTGGTGCAAGGCAACGAACCGTTCAAGAATCTGCTCACGCAAGGCATGGTGGTCGCCCCGACTTTTTATCGCGAGTTACCCGCCGGCAAGAAGCTGTGGATCAATCCCACCGAGGTGGAAGTTGAAATGGACGCGAAGGCGCGCCCCATCGGCGCAAAACTAATCGCCGACGGCCAGCCCGTGGTGATCGGCGGCACCGAGAAGATGTCGAAGTCGAAGAACAACGGCGTCGATCCGCAGGCCATCATTGACGCCTACGGTGCGGATACCGCGCGCCTGTTCATGATGTTTGCCGCGCCGCCCGACCAGCAGTTGGAATGGTCGGATTCCGGCGTGGAAGGTTCGTTCCGTTTCTTGCGCCGTGTGTGGAATCTGTGCGCCGAGTTGAATGAACTCGGCCATGCTTCAGCCGATTTCAGCAAGCTGTCTGCCGACGATCAGGCTCTGCGCCGCGAAATGCATCTTGCATTGAAGCAGGCGAATTTCGACTTCTCGCGCCACCAGTTCAACACAGTGGTGTCCGCCGCGATGAAGATGCTCAATGCGCTGGAAAAAGCCAAGAGCAGCGCCGACCGCGCGGTGCTGGGCGAGAGCGTGTCCATCCTGCTGCGCCTGCTTTCCCCCATCACGCCACACATCGCGCAGACGCTGTGGAAAGAGTTGGGTTACGGCGACGACATTCTCGCCGCAGCTTGGCCGGAAGTGGACGAATCCGCACTGGAGCAAGACGAGATCGAATTGATGATTCAGGTGAACGGCAAGCTGCGCGGCAGTCTGCGCATCGCCAAGGACTTGGACAAAGCGAACATCGAGCGGCTCGCGCTGGCACACGAAGCGGTGCTGCGACTGCTTGAAGGCGGCACGGCAAAGAAGGTGATCGTAGTGCCGGGCCGATTGGTCAACGTGGTGATCTGACGCGATGAAAAACTCAATCTACGCTCTACTGTTCGCGACGATTTTGCTGCTGCCCGCCTGCGGCTTCCATCTGCGCGGACATGGCGGCCAGGCCGTTACTCTGGCTTTCCAAAGCGTTTATCTGAAGGCGGAAGGCGAGACACCTTTCGTGACAGGATTGCGTAGCGCGTTCGCGTCCAACAAGGTCGAGATGAGCGCCAGCCCCGAGCAGGCCTCGATTACTTTGGAGGTTGTGTCCGAGTCTTCTGACAAACAGATTCTCTCTTTATCCGGTGCCGGAAAGGTTCTCGAATACCAATTGCGCTATCGCGTTTCTCTGCGCGCTTACGATAGCCAGTTGGTCAGCTGGCTATCCAATGAAGAGATCGTGCTGACGCGCACCTTGACCTATGACGACGCGCAAGTGCTCGCCAAGGAACAGGAAGAGGCGCTGCTGTTTAAAGACATGCGCTCCGATGCAGTGGCGCAAGCCATGCGCCGCCTGAGCCGCGCGAAGCCGGCCAAAACGCACAAGGTCGAATAATGCGCATCTCCAGCGATGACCTGCCGCGTCATTTGGCCAAAGGGCTGGGGTCGCTGTATGTGATCCACGGCGATGCGCTGCTGCTCGCCATCGAAGCTGCCGATGCCATCCGCATCGCGGCGCGCGAGGCGGGTTACAGCGAGCGCGAAGTACTCATCGCTGAGCAGCATTTCAAATGGGCGGAGTTGCGCAACAGCGCACAAAGCATGTCGCTGTTCTCCTCGCGCAAGGTGGTCGATCTGCGCATCCCCTCCGGCAAGCCCGGCGTGGAAGGCGCGCAGGCGCTGCAAGACCATTGCGATAACCTTAACCCGGATACACTCACGCTCATCTCGCTGCCGAAACTTGAGAGCACCGCGCTCAAGAGCAAATGGTTCGCCGCACTGGAACAGCACGCCACGGTCATCAGCGCCGACGAAATCCCCCTTAACGCGCTGCCCGTGTGGATCGCCGCGCGCCTGAAGCGTCAGGAGCAATCCGCCGATGAAGACACGCTGATATTTTTGGCGCAGCGCGTGGAAGGCAATCTGCTGGCGGCTTTTCAGGAGATCCAAAAACTCGCGCTGTTGTTTCCCGCAGGCCCGCTCACTTTCGAACAGGTGAAAGACTCGGTGATGGACGTGGCGCGCTACGACATTTTTAAACTATCCGAGGCGATGCTGGCGGGCGATGCGGCACGCTACGCGCGCATCCTCGAAGGCTTGCAGGCGGAAGGCACCGCGACCGTGCTGATCTTGTGGGCGATCTCCGAAGACATTCGCGCGCTGGCGAAAGTGTCGTGCGCCATGCAGCAAAGCGGCAATCTCGCGGGTGCTTTGCGCGATGCGCGGGTGTGGGGTGTAAAACAGAAACTGGTGGAACGCGCCGTGCGCCGCTTTTCGCCCGCATTCGCGGAGCGCGCTTTGCGTCAGGCCGCACAGATCGACAAACTGATTAAGGGCTTGCGCAAAGGCGATGTGTGGGACGAGTTGCTGCAACTCGGGGTGCGCTGCGCAAGGACAGGCGCCAGATGAACGAAGTGCTGCTGGTCATCAGCAATTTTCCCGACCGCGCTTCGGCAGAGGCGGCGGCGGATGCCTTGGTGAACGCCAACCTTGTGGCCTGCGTGAACATTCTGGCCGGATGCACGTCGGTCTACCGCTGGGAAGGCAAAGTGGAACACGCAAACGAAGTGCCGCTGCTGATCAAGACTACGCGTGCGGCTTATGCACAAATGGAAAGCACGCTGCGCAAATTGCACCCCTATGAACTTCCCGAGATTATTGCTGTCCCTGTAACTGCCGGACTGTCCGCCTACCTCGACTGGGTGGCGCAGGAAACTCAACCGAGGAATATCAAATGATGCGTGTTCTATTGATGCTGTTGCTTTGCCTTGCGCCGCTGTCTTACGCGGAAGGATTTCTGGATCGGTTGGGCGGCAACAAGCAGCCCACTTTTCTGCCGCCGGATCAGGCGTTCTCGCTGAGCGTCGTCGCGCGCGACAAAAATGTTCTGCTCGCCAGCTTCAAAATCACGCCGGGCTATTATCTGTATCGCGACAAGACGTTGTTTACTCTTACGGGTGGCACAGCCAAGATCGCCAGAGTCAATCTCCCCAAAGGCGAAACTAAGAACGACCCCAACTTCGGCATCACCGAGGTGTACCACCAGTCGTTTCAGGCCGAAATCGTGCTGGAGAGCCCCGATGCGACCAAGCCACTGACCTTGAATGCGAGCTACCAGGGTTGTAGCGACAAGGGATTGTGCTATCCACCCATCGAAAAAACGCTGGTCGTCAATCTGGTGCAATCGCTCAGCAATGCGCCCCCGCCTGCGGCTGCCGCACCTGCCGAAAATGAAAATTCGCAGATTGCGAACGTATTGAAACAGGGCAGCTTCTGGCTGATTGTGTCGTTCTTTTTCGGCGCTGGCCTGCTGCTGGCCTTTACCCCCTGCGTGTTCCCCATGGTGCCGATTCTGTCCGGCATTATCGTCGGGCGCGGCCACAAGATCACCTATGCGCACGCTTTTTTCCTTTCGCTGGCTTATGTGCTGGGGATGGCGCTCACTTATGCGGCGGCGGGTATTGCGGCTGGGCTTTCCGGCGAACTGATCTCCAACGCGCTGCAAACGCCATTGGTATTGGGCAGTTTCGCCGCAGTGTTCGTGCTGCTGTCGCTGTCCATGTTCGGCTTCTATGAATTGCAGCTGCCCTCGGCGCTGCAAAGCCGTCTCACCGACACTAGCAACAAGCTGCACGGCGGGCATCTCTCCGGCGTGTTCGCGATGGGCGCGCTGTCCGCCATCGTCATGAGCCCCTGCGTGGCCGCACCGATGGCGGGCGCCTTGCTCTACATCAGCAAGACGCACGACGCTGTGCTGGGCGGCACAGCTTTGTTCGCACTGGCGCTGGGCATGGGCGCACCTCTGCTGCTGATCGGCAGTTCGGCGGGGGCGTTGCTGCCCAAAGCGGGAGCATGGATGGAGGCGGTCAAGCGCCTGTTCGGCGTGGTGATGTTGGCGCTCGCCATCTGGATCGTCTCTCCCGTGATTCCGGTTACGGCGCAGATGCTGCTGTGGGCGGCGCTGCTGATCCTCTCCGCAATCTATATGCATGCGCTGGATGCTCTGGCGCATAACGCCAGCGGTTGGCGCAAGCTGTGGAAAGGAGTCGGCATCCTCGCGCTGCTGATCGGCGTGGCTTATCTCATCGGGGGGCTTTCCGGCGCGCGCGACATACTGCGCCCACTCGGCAACATAGGCCGTAGCACCGCTGAAGCTCCCGCCACGTTGCGCTTCGAGCGCGTGAAGAGTGTGGCAGAGCTGGACGCACGCATCGCTCAGGCTGAAGGCAAAAAGGTCATGCTGGATTTTTACGCCGACTGGTGCGTATCGTGCAAAGAGATGGAGCGTTACGCTTTCAGCGATGCGGCTGTGCGGGCCAAACTGAAAGATACCCTGCTGCTGCAAGCCGATGTGACGGCCAACAACGCCGACGACAAAACCCTTCTGCAACGCTTCCAGCTGTTCGGCCCGCCCGCTACTTTGTTCTTCGACGCGCAAGGCAAAGAACAGGCCGATTTCCGCGTGACGGGCTATCAGGATGCCCCCCAGTTTATGCAGTCCCTTAAAAACATCGGCCTGTAAACACATATAAGGAAAGCCATGTCTGACCTCAACGACCCAAGAGTCTTTTTCGCCGCCGAGCGCACCTTGCTCGCATGGAACCGCACCAGCCTAGCTCTGATGGCATTCGGCTTCGTCATCGAACGCTTCGGTCTGTTCGTTACCATCCTGTTGCCCAAACACGACATGCCGCTGCAACGCGGGCTTTCCTTTTGGACTGGCCTGCTCTTCGTGCTGCTGGGTGCATTTGTTGCGGCCTATTCCACCGTGCAATACCGCAAAGTGTTGCGCACCTTGAAGCCCATCGAGATTCCCGAAGGCTATCGCACCGATCCCGGAGTCATCAGCAATCTGCTCGTCGCCGTGCTGGGCATCATTCTGACGGTGTATTTTTTCCTGGGTGTGTAATCAGCGCGTTATCGCGCAATACCACCCTAAAGGTAGACAAACGCACCCATTTTGCGGCAAACTGCTCCCATGAAGAACATTCTCGTATTGCACGGCCCCAACCTGAACCTGCTCGGAACGCGTGAGCCGGACGTGTATGGCTGCGTCACGTTGGACGAAATTAACGCCAAGTTGTCGGCACAAGCTCAGGCGAAGGGCGCAAAACTCGCACACTTCCAGAGCAATGCCGAATCCGACCTGATCGTGCGCATACAACAGGCACAGACGGATGGCACGGAGTTCATCATCATCAACCCGGCTGCTTTCACTCATACCAGCGTGGCCATACGCGACGCGCTGGCGGCGGTGGCGATCCCGTTTGTCGAGGTACACCTTTCCAATGTGTTCGCCCGCGAGGCGTTCCGCAAAGAGTCTTATTTTTCCGACATCGCAGTCGGTGTCATCAGCGGCCTGGGCGCAACAGGCTACGAACTCGCACTGCAATTCGCACTACAACATTCTGTAAGGAGCTAAAAAATGGATCTACGCAAACTGAAAACACTGATCGAACTCGTTGAGAATTCGGGTATCGCCGAGCTGGAACTCACCGAGGGCGAAGAACATGTGCGCATCTCGCGCAATATTGCACCCAGCCAACAATTTTATTCTGCCGCTCCGCAACACCATCATGTGGCAGCTCCGGCTCCGCAAGCGGCCGCAGTCGCCGCAGCACCGGCAGAACCCGCGGCACCGGAAGGCCACGTGGTCAAGTCGCCTATGGTAGGCAGCTTCTACCGCGCGGCATCGCCCGGTGCCAAATCGTTTGTCGATATCGGCCAAACCGTGAATGCAGGCGACACGCTGTGCATCATCGAAGCGATGAAGCTGCTGAACGAGATTGAGACCGACAAGGGCGGCATCGTTAAAGCTATCCTCGTTGAAAATGGCCAGCCCGTCGAATTCGGTCAACCACTGTTCATCATCGGTTAATCCGCCATGGCCATGTTTCCACGCAAAATAGGCGTTCCGGCAAAACCCGAGACTCCCGTCATGTTTGAAAAGATCCTGATCGCCAATCGCGGCGAGATCGCACTGCGTATCCAGCGCGCCTGTCGCGAGATGGGCATCAAAACGGTCGCAGTCCACTCCGAAGCCGATGCCGAAGCCAAATATGTCAAGCTAGCGGATGAATCGGTATGCATCGGACCGGCAGCTTCCAGCCTGAGCTATCTGAGCGTTCCCTCCATCATCAGCGCAGCGGAAGTGACCGACGCGCAGGCGATTCACCCCGGTTACGGTTTCTTGTCAGAGAATGCGGACTTTGCCGAGCGCGTGGAAAAAAGCGGTTTCGTGTTCATCGGCCCGCGCGCCGAAACGATCCGCCTGATGGGCGACAAAGTTTCCGCCAAGAATGCCATGACCAAAGCGGGCGTGCCTTGCGTACCCGGCGTGGACGGCGCATTGCCGGACGATCCGAAAGAGATCATACGCATCGCCAAGTTCATCGGCTACCCGGTGATCATCAAAGCAGCCGGCGGCGGCGGCGGACGCGGCATGCGCGTGGTGCACACCGAGGCGGCTCTGCTTAACGCGGTGACCATGACCAAGACCGAAGCGCAGGCGGCATTCAACAACCCCATGGTGTACATGGAAAAGTTTCTGGAGCATCCGCGCCACATCGAAATTCAAATATTGGCCGACCAGCACGGCAACGCGGTGTATCTGGGCGAGCGCGACTGCTCGATGCAGCGCCGTCACCAGAAGATCCTCGAAGAAGCGCCGGCTCCGCTGCTCAATTCGAAATTGCGCGACAAGATCGGCGAACGCTGTGCCGAGGCTTGCCGCAAGATCGGCTATCGCGGCGCGGGTACGTTCGAATTTCTGTACGAGAACGGCGAATTTTTCTTCATCGAGATGAACACCCGCGTGCAGGTTGAACATCCGGTTACAGAGATGATTACCGGCATCGACATTGTGCAGCAGCAGATCCGCATCGCGGCCGGCGAAAAACTGCCGTTCCGCCAGAAGGACATCCAGTTCAAGGGGCATGCGGTCGAGTGCCGCATCAATGCCGAGCACCCCTACACTTTCGTGCCGTCGCCCGGTCGCATCACCAACTGGCACGTACCCGGTGGCCCCGGCATCCGCGTCGACTCGCACGTGTACAACAACTACTTCATTCCGCCGCATTACGATTCGATGATCGGCAAGATCATCGCTTACGGCGACACGCGCGAGCAAGCCATCGCCCGTATGCGCACCGCGCTGTCGGAAATGGTCGTCGAAGGCATCAACACCAACATTCCTCTGCACCAAGAGCTAATGAATGATGCCGCTTTTGTCCGGGGTGCTACCAACATCCATTATCTGGAACATAAGCTGGCCGAACGCACCAAAGGCAAATAAGGTGTCCTGGCTCACGTTGTCTATACACGCGGATGCGTCTTACGCCGAAGCGTTGAGCGAAGCCCTGCTGGAGCACGGCGCGCTGTCGGTGGACATGCTTGATGCCGACGCCGACACCCCGGACGAACAAGCCATCTTCGGCGAACCGGGTGAACCGACCAGCGCGGTTTGGCAGCACAATCTGATAAATGCGCTGTTTACCGAAGAAGCTTCCGTCGCCAACGCTCTGCAAGCCGCTTGCAACAGCCTCGGCATCTCTCCCGTACCAGCACACAAGATCGAGACGCTGGAAGAGAGCGATTGGGTGCGTTTAACCCAGGCCCAGTTCGACCCCATCCGCATTTCCCAGCGCCTGTGGATCGTGCCGACCTGGCACACGCCGACCGACCCGACTGCCATCAACATTGCGCTCGACCCCGGCTTGGCTTTCGGCACCGGCAGCCACCCCACCACGCGTCTGTGTCTGCGCTGGCTGGATAACAATCTGCGCGGCGGCGAAACAATTCTCGACTACGGTTGCGGCTCCGGCATTCTCGCTATCGCAGCAATGAAGCTGGGCGCGGGCAGCGCGGTCGGCGTGGACGTGGATACACAGGCGGTACAGGCCAGCCGCGACAATGCGACCGCAAATCAAGTGTTGGCGGATTTCCATCTGCCGGAGGGGGCCGCCCTCACGCAATATGATGTGGTCGTCGCCAACATCCTCACCAATCCTTTGCGTGCGCTGGCGCCGCTGCTGGCAGGAGCCACCAAATCCGGCGGACGCATCGTGCTGTCCGGCGTGCTCGGCGAGCAAGCGGAAGAAGTGATGCGCATCTATGCGCAATGGTTCGACATGCAGCCAGCCATCACGGAAGACGGCTGGGCCTGCCTTTCCGGCATCAAGAAATGAGTTCGTCTGTCACCCAATGCCCGGAATGTTCCACCCGCTTCCGGGTGAGTGACGAACAGATGGAGGCACACGACGGCATCGTGCGCTGCGGGCGCTGCAATGCCGTCTTCAATGCCACCGAGCATTTGCACGACGACGAGCCCAGCCCGCAACTCAGCCTCCCTATCGCCACACCCGGGGACGAAATCGCTGCCACGAAAGATGAAACCATCGTTGCCGAACACACCATCGACTTATCCGGTATCAATGAAATTACAACGGATGAAACAACCGCGCCTGCCGCCGCAGTCGCTGCCGAAGAGCCAACTCTGGCGCAACAAATTGCGTTCCATGACGAAGCGCCCGCCGCTGAAATTGGCAAACCTGTAGCTCAGCAGCGTCGCTGGCCGTGGCTGATCGGCTCCCTGCTATTGCTGCTGGCGTT
Source organism: Gallionellaceae bacterium (assembly GCA_009773615.1). Lineage (GTDB taxonomy): Bacteria > Pseudomonadota > Gammaproteobacteria > Burkholderiales > Gallionellaceae > PALSA-1006. The sequence goes on along the minus strand of WSYA01000024.1, from coordinate 11,197 downwards.
ATCGGCACAAGCCTTATATTTCTATCGCGTGGAAATCGCCGCCCAACTCCCCGGCTTGAAGCCAATGTTGACCAGTTATTGCGGCCTGCTCAAGTGCACCATCCCCTTGCCGAAAAAAGCCGAGCTGATGAGTATCGAGTCTTCCGATCTGGAAGCCGACCCGCTACAGGCGAATGTCATCACCTTAAGCGCGTTGCTGCACAACCGCGCCACATATACCCAAGCCTTCCCCAGTTTGGAACTCAGCCTGACCGACATGCAAGACAAGGTCGTGGCGCGCCGCACCTTCGCTCCGTCCGAATACCTCAAAACGGCGGACGACGAGAAACTGGGCTTGGCCGCCAACCGCGAAACAAGTATCAAACTGCGCCTCGACACGACCGATCTCAAACCGTCGGGCTATAAACTGTTCCTGTTCTACCCGAAATAACGCGCAGTTTGTCCGCGCATCCGCTTACGGTATAATTCGCCCGCCGTTTAAACCGACTGGGAGAGCGTGTCAAATTAAGGCACCGCCGAAGGCGCAACACCCGTAACCGCTCAGGCTCAAGAACCAATCGGAACAGGCAAATCTGGAGAGCGTCGGAAAGACCGACCACCGAAGGGGCACGCGACGATCGTCGTAATCTCTCAGGTACCAAGGACAGATGGGGCGCAGCACGAATTCGTGCTGCGCCTTTTTTATTTTCGAAAGCGAACATGACTCTGAAGACAACTCCTTTGAATGCAGCACATCGCGCGATGGGCGCAAAAATGGTGGATTTCGGCGGATGGGATATGCCGGTGAACTACGGTTCGCAGATCGACGAACACCATCAGGTGCGCAATGACGTCGGCATGTTCGACGTGTGCCACATGCGCGTGGTGGATGCCAAGGGCGACGGCGTGCGCGCTTTTCTGCGCTACCTGCTGGCGAACAATGCCGACAAGATCACCCTGCCCGGCAAGGCACTCTACTCCGCCATGCTGCGTCCTGAAGGCGGCGTAATTGACGACCTCATCATCTACTTCATGACCGAGCAGTGGTTCCGCATCGTGGTGAATGCGGGCACGGCGGACAAAGACATCGCGTGGATGAAACAACAAGCGGCCACGCGCGCTCCGAACCTCACCATCACTTCGCGCGACGATCTGGCGATGGTCGCCATCCAAGGCCCCAATGCCCGCGCCAAGGTATGGCAAGTGTTGCCGCAAACCAAGGCTGCAACCGAAAGCTTGGTGAATTTCCAAGCGGCAGACTGCGGCGAATATTTTGTGGCGCGCACGGGTTACACCGGCGAAGACGGTTTTGAGGTGATGCTGCCGAAAGAAAAAGTGGAAGCATTCTGGTACGAACTGAACAAGGCGGGCGTTAAACCCATCGGCCTCGGCGCGCGCGACACGCTGCGTCTGGAAGCCGGCATGAACCTCTACGGTCAGGACATGGACGAGAGTATCAACCCGTTGGAAGCCGGTATGGCGTGGACCGTAGACTTAAAAAGCGAGCGCGACTTCATCGGCAAAGCGGCACTGCTGGCACATCCGCCCACACGCAAGCTGGTCGGGTTGGTGCTGTTGGATCGCGGAGTGTTGCGCGGCCACCAAAAAGTGCAAACCGCCCACGGCGAAGGCGAAATCACCAGCGGCAGCTTCTCGCCCACGCTGGAAAAGTCCATCGCGCTGGCCCGCGTACCGAACGGCGTACAGATCGGCGACAGCGTGCAGGTCGCGATCCGCGATAAGATGTTGGCAGCACAAGTAGTGAAGTATCCGTTTGCACGTAACGGAAAAACAGTTTGTAGTCTTTAGACGTTAGTCGCTAGTTAAATCAAAATAACGCGCAGCGACGAACCTCAACTAACGACTAGCCACTAACGACTAATAACTATCGACTAAAAGGAGATTTAAATGAGCAACCCATCCAACCTGAAATACACCGCCTCCCACGAATGGGTCAAAACCGAAGCTGACGGCACCATCACTATCGGCATCACACAACACGCGCAAGAGCTGCTGGGCGACATGGTGTTCGTCGAAGCGCCTGCCGCCGGTCGCAAGCTGAAGGCCAAGGAAGAGTGCGCCGTGGTGGAATCAGTCAAGGCTGCTGCCGATGTGTACGCGCCTGTATCCGGCGAAGTCATCGCCGCCAACAGCGCACTGGATGGCGCGCCCGAGCAGATCAACAGCGACCCTTTTGGCGCGTGGATATTCAAGATGAAGCCTGACAGCGCGGCCGATGTCGCGGCACTGATGGATGCAACCGCATATCAGGCTATTGTTGATAGCGAAGCACACTAAACGGCTTTGTAGGTTGGGTTAGCGTAACCCAACACTTGCAGAGTAATCCCACATGACCGTTGGGTTACGCGATAAAACCGCTAACCCGACCTACAAATACCTCAATTCCTATGACCGACCAATTTGTAAATCGCCACAACGGCTCGAACGCACAAGACGTGCAAGCCATGCTGAACAAGATCAACGCACCTTCGCTGGATGCGCTGATCGACCAGACCGTACCCGCTGCCATCCGCTTGCAGAAGCCGCTGAATCTGCCGGAAGGCATGAGCGAGCACGCATTCCTGCAACACTTGCGCGACATGGCGGCGAAGAACCGACTTTACAAATCCTATATCGGCTTGGGTTATTACGACACCATTTTGCCGCCGGTGATCCAGCGTAATATTCTGGAAAATCCGGGCTGGTACACGGCGTACACGCCTTATCAGGCGGAGATCGCGCAAGGCCGACTGGAAGCGCTACTGAATTTCCAAACCATGATCGTCGATCTGACGGGCATGGAGATCGCCAATGCCTCGCTGCTGGACGAAGCTACTGCCGCAGCGGAAGCGATGACCATGCTGCACGGCCTGCGTACCCGCGAGGCGGTCGAGCAAGGCAAAAATAGTTTCTTTGTATCGCATGAGTGTTTCCCGCAGACCATCGAGTTGCTGAAAACGCGCGCCAAGCCGCTGGGGATCGATCTGGTGATCGGCGACTTCAAGACCGTGACGCTGAACGACAAGCTGTACGGCGCATTGCTGCAATACCCTGCCGCCAACGGCGTAGTACATGACTATGCCGATTTCGTTGCGCGCGCCAAAGCGAACGGCATGACCATTGCCGTTGCGGCTGACATCTTGAGTCTGGTACTGCTCACGCCTCCAGGCGAATGGGGTGCAGATGTAGTGCTGGGTTCGACGCAACGCTTCGGTGTGCCGATGGGTTACGGCGGCCCGCACGCCGCGTTCTTCGCCTGCCGTGATGCGCACAAACGCTCGATGCCGGGTCGCATTATCGGGGTGTCGGTAGATGCCGACGGCAACCCCGCGCTGCGCATGGCGCTGCAAACCCGCGAGCAGCATATCCGCCGCGAGAAGGCCACTTCCAACATCTGCACCGCGCAGGCGCTGCTGGCGATCATGGCTTCGATGTACGCGGTGTACCACGGCGCGCAAGGGCTACGCGACATCGCACGGCAGGTGCATTTGTCCACCGTGGCGCTGGCGAATGAATTGAAGAAACTCGGCTACTCGGTCGCTGAAGGCGTGTTCTTCGACACACTGAAACTCATGCACACCGACAACGTGAAGATCCATGCGCTGGCTGATGCGGCAGAGATCAACTTCCATTACACCGTCGATGGCTTGACCCTTTCTCTGGATCAAGCCACGTCGGTGGAAAACCTCAACGCGCTACTCGCCGTGTTCGCACAGGCTGCCGGCAAACCGGCTGCAACGTTGACGCAAGCACAAATCTCCGCGCAAGCATTGCTGGTGAAGCCACGCCAGTCGCCCATCCTGAGCCATCCGGTGTTCAATAGCTATCACTCCGAAACCGAGATGATGCGTTACATCAAGCGTCTGGAAAACAAAGACCTGTCGCTCACGCATTCGATGATTCCGCTCGGCTCCTGCACCATGAAGTTGAACGCGGCCTCCGAGATGCTTGGGCTCACCTGGCCCGCATTCGCCAACCTGCATCCCTTCGTGCCGATAGAACAGGCCGAGGGTTATCAGGAAGTGATTGCCGGCCTGGATGCGGCGCTGTCCGAGATTACCGGTTTCGCGCAGATGAGCTTCCAGCCCAACAGCGGCGCGTCCGGCGAGTACGCCGGCTTGCTGGTGATTCAGGCCTATCACCGTTCGCGCGGCGAAGCACAGCGCAATGTGGTGTTGATTCCCTCGTCGGCACACGGCACCAATCCGGCCAGCGCGGCGATGTGCGGCATGCATATCGTGGTGGTGAAGTGCGACAGCACTGGCAACATTGATGTCGAAGATTTGCGCGCGAAAGCCGAAGAGCACAAGGCCGACCTGTCGTGCTTGATGGTGACTTACCCGAGCACGCACGGCGTGTACGAAGAATCAATCCGCGACATCACCGCGATCATTCACGCGAACGGCGGGCAGGTGTACATGGACGGCGCGAACATGAACGCGCAGGTCGGCCTCACCAGCCCCGGCAACATCGGCGCGGACGTGTGCCACCTCAACCTGCACAAAACTTTCGCCATCCCTCACGGCGGCGGCGGACCGGGCGCCGGTCCCATCGGTGTGGCTGCGCATCTTACCCCCTTCCTGCCATCGCATCCGGTAGTCAAGGTCGGCGGCACTCAGGGCATCCACGCAGTATCCGCAGCGCCTTACGGCAGCGCGCTGATCCTGCTGGTCTCTTACGGCTACATCAAGATGATGGGCGGCGAGGGACTGACAGCAGCCACTCGCATGGCAATCCTGAACGCGAACTACATCAAAGAATCGTTGAAAGATCATTACGCCACTCTGTACAGCGGCAGCAATGGTCGCTGCGCGCACGAAATGATCTTGGATTGCCGCGAATGGAAAAAAGACGGCGTGGAAGTAGCCGACATCGCCAAACGCCTGATGGACTTCGGCTTCCACGCACCGACGACTTCCTTCCCCGTGGTCGACACGCTGATGGTCGAGCCGACCGAGAGTGAATCAAAAGCCGAACTGGATCGTTTCTGTGACGCGATGATCGCCATCCGTGGCGAAATCGAAGAGGTGTTATCCGGTAAGGTCGACAAGAAGGACAACATTCTCAAACATGCGCCGCACACCTCGAAGGCTGTGGTGAGCAGCGATTGGACGCGTAGTTACACACGCGAGCAGGCCGCCTTCCCGTTGCCGTGGGTGCGTGATAATAAATTCTGGCCTAGCGTGGCAAGAGTGGATAATGTGTATGGCGACAAAAATCTGATTTGTTCCTGCCCGCCAATCGAGTCGTACCTATAACTTCAATGTAGGAGCGAACCTTGCTCGCGAAAATCACACAAAATTCGCGAGCAAGGTTCGCTCCTACACAATCACAAGCGGAGACTACCATGACCAAAGACACTAGCAACAAAACTGCCGTCACACTAGCCGGCGCGCCGGTCACCTTATTCGGCACGTTTCCTGCCGTCGGGCAAACCGCTCCGGCATTCACGCTGGTGGACAAAGACCTGAAGGATGTAACACTGCTAAGCTTCGCGGGCAAACGCAAAGTGCTGAACATCGTGCCTAGTCTGGACACTGCGGTGTGTGCCACCTCCACGCGCAAATTCAACGAAGCAGCGGGCAAATTGGACAACACGGTGGTGCTGGTGATTTCCGCCGATTTACCGTTCGCCATGAGCCGCTTCTGCGTGGCGGAGGGCTTGGAGAAGGTGGTGACACTGTCGCTGATGCGCGGGCGCGATTTCATGCGCAACTACGGCGTAAAAATCGCCGACACCGCTTTGTCCGGCGTGACCGCCCGCGCGGTGCTGGTGCTGGATGAGAAAGACCGTATCCTGCATGCAGAGCTAGTGAACGACATCACCCACGAACCCAATTACGATGCCGCACTGGCTGCGTTGCAATAAATTTTGAGACCGTTCATGCAAAGTCCATACAAAGGAAAGACCGGTTTAACTCGCTTGTGGAATGCGTTGGGTTATTCAATGGAAGGCTTTCGCGCGGCCTATCAGCATGAGGATGCGTTCCGCATGGAACTGCTGGCTGCCGTGCTGGCCATTCCGTTGGCACTGTGGCTGCCCGTGGGCAACATCGGTAAAGCTCTAATGGTCGGCAGCATATTGCTGGTGCTGCTGGTCGAGCTGATCAATTCTGCCATCGAGGCGACAGTCGATCGCGTCTCTTTGGAAGACCACGACCTAGCCAAACGCGCCAAAGACATCGGTAGCGCCGCCGTACTGATGAGCTTGATCAACGCGGCGGCGGTGTGGGCGCTGGTGCTGTTCGCATAAGCCTTACTGCTATAATCTCTCACCCTCACAACTAATTTTTTTCGGGATAATTTTATGAATACTCTGATCTGCGGTTCTCTTGCTTACGACACCATCATGGTGTTTAAAGACCATTTCAAGAAGCACATCCTTCCCGAACAGATCCACATCCTCAACGTCGCCTTTCTGGTGCCGGAGATGCGCCGCGAATACGGCGGTTGCGCGGGTAACATCGCTTACAACTTGCAGCTTCTGGGCGGACGTCCGCTCATCATGGCGACGGTGGGCGACGACTTCGGCCCCTATGCCACTCGTCTGGAAAAACTCGGCATGCCGCAGACCCACATTCGCACTGTGCCCGGCAATTTTACCGGCCAGGCCTTCATCACCACCGACCTCGACGATAACCAGATCACCGCGTTTCACCCCGGCGCGATGAGCATGTCGCATCTCAACCACGTCAACATGGCGAAGGAAGCCACGCTCGGCATCGTTTCGCCGGATGGTCGCGACGGCATGCTGCGTCATGCGCAGGAATTCGCCGACGCGAACATCCCTTTCGTATTCGATCCGGGTCAGGGCATGCCGATGTTCTCCGGCAACGAGCTGCTCGACTTCATCGATCAGGCGAACTACATCACGGTGAACGATTACGAAGCCAAGCTGTTGCAAGATAAAACCGGCAAGACGCTGGCTGAGATCGCACAACGCGTGACCGCCCTCATCGTCACGCTCGGTGCCGACGGTTCGCTGATCTATGCCGACGGCAAGCAGATCGCCATCCCGACACCCAAGCCCAAGGCCATTGTCGACCCGACAGGCTGTGGCGACGCCTACCGCGCAGGTTTGCTGTACGGCATCGAACGCGGCTGGGATTGGGAAACAACGGGCCGCTTGGCTTCGCTCATGGGTTCGCTCAAGATCGCCAGCCGGGGCGGTCAGAATCACCGCCATTCGCTTGCCGAGATCGCCGAGCTGTTCAAAAAGAACTTCGGTTTTGCTATCACGCTGTAGATCAAAACTCGCATAAAAATTCGTTCGCCCTGAATCCATAGCGGGTGAACGGATTTCTGAATCCAAGTGATTCCCCCCTTTCGTTCCCGGCTCTTTACTCACATCGCCTCTGCTATCAGCCACGCGACGCTTCACCCCTTTATACTTCGCAAATCGTCACCCGTTTCTGGCGGCAGCATCAATGCAGCATTCTGCCTAGAAGGCGTGGATGGCACGCGCTATTTCCTCAAGTGCAACGATGAGCGGCATCACCCAATGTTTGTTGCCGAAGCCACCGCACTCGACGCCATCGCGGCAACCGCAACTATCCGCGTACCGCGCCCCATCGTACACGGCAAAGCATGCGGACAAAGCTATCTGGTGCTGGAGCATCTGGAATTTTCTGCGCACGGCGATGCAAAACTGCTCGGCGAGCAACTCGCCGCGTTGCATCGTTGCACGGCAGCGCAGTTTGGCTTTGCACGGGACAATTTCATCGGCATCAGTCCGCAGCCGAACGGATGGAAAGACGACTGGATTGCCTTCTGGCGTGAACAACGATTGGGTTTTCAATTGCGCCTTGCAGCGCGTAACGGCTACAGCGGACAACTACAGGGCATGGGCGAACGATTGCTCGATGCACTGCCCGCCTTCTTTGCAGGCTATGCACCGCAGCCTTCGCTGCTGCACGGCGATCTGTGGGGCGGCAACCACGCTTTTTTGACGGATGGCACACCGGCGATTTTCGACCCCGCCTCCTATTATGGCGACCGCGAATGCGACCTTGCGATGACGGAATTGTTCGGCGGCTTCCCCGCGAATTTCTATGCCGCGTATCGCGCCACATGGCCGCTGGACGAGGGCTACGCCACTCGCCGCGAGCTATACAACCTGTATCACATTCTCAATCACGCCAATCTGTTTGGCGGGGGATATGTGCGGCAGGCTGAACAGATGATAGAAAAACTTTTATCTGCAACCTGAACTACCAGTTCTTCGCTACCGGGCTCTTGCAACTCACTTGGAACAGTTGGCGATCTTCGAGCCGGATGGCGCTCATAGGGCCGCCCCATAAACATCCGGTATCCAGCGCCATGACGCGAGGCTCGATCCTCAAACCCAACGCCGACCAGTGACCGAAGATGACGGTGGTGTCATGGCTCTTGCGCTTGGGAACATCGAACCACGGCAGATAGCCCGGCGGAATGTGCTCCACCTCGCCTTTGAATTTGAATTCCATCTCGCCTTGCGGAGTGCAAATGCGCATACGCGTGAAGACATTGGTGATGACGCGCAAACGCTTGTAACCGCCGAGGTCGTCGTTCCAATTGTGAGGAGCATTGCCGTACATGCGCGCAAGGAAGGTGGCGTAATCGTCGCCGCGCAATGCCTCCTCCACTTCGTGCGCGAGACTGACGGCCTGTTTGATGCTCCACTGCGGCAGCAGCCCGGCATGCACGAGCACGTAGCCATCTTCCGCATGGATCAGGCGTTGCCGGCGCAGCCATGCAAGTAGCTCGTCGCGGTCGGGGGCATTCAACACCTCATCCAGTGTGTCGCTGCGATGCAGTTCCGCAGCGCCTTCGGCAACCGCCAACAAGTGCAAATCGTGATTGCCGAGGACGGTGATGGCGCTATCGCCCAACGATTTAACGAGGCGCAGCACTTGCAATGAATCCGGCCCGCGGTTGACCAGATCGCCAACTAGCCAGAGCTTGTCTTGCGCGGGATCGAAGCGCATTTGTTCCAGCAGTTGCTGAAACTCGACGTAACACCCCTGTATGTCGCCTATCGCATAAATAGCCATTACTCAACAACCCTATCCACATGTTTCATCATGACTAATATCGTACAATGTCACCATTAAACACCGAAAAATTTTATGCTCCAATTTAAAAACTTCTTCGCGATGGTGAAGACAGAATCTCCCGCCAATCACTTAATCATGTTGATTTTGCTGAGTTACCCGGCACTTCTGCTCACTGTCAAAGGCAGTATGGGTGTTCTATTTGGTTTATTGCTGATCATTTCGGCAGTTCAGCTGTATGGCATGAGAAAATCACCGTCATTATCACATTGGGACGGGTACAGCATAGCATTCGCGCTAGCGATGGCATCGCCTATGGTGGCAATTTTTTTGAGCCAAGCTTACCACGGCAATTTCAGATCCCCGCCCTATGATTGGGCATCCCGTTTCTTGCTTTCCATTCCGATCTTTTTGGCGCTGCGCCAAACGAATATTCGTGTAATAACCGTTTTCCAATATGGGATCCCATTGGGAACAATAATCGGCCTAATCGTGCTCAAACAAAATCCATTCACATGGGATGCGGGTCGCTATACAACGTCCCAAGCATTTAATCTAGTCCACTTCAGCGATACCGCTTTAATGCTAGGATTTCTTTCCATTTTTTGCATCAATTGGGAACGTAAATATCCTGCGAGCATCCTAGTTTTAATAATCTGCGGTTTTTCGGCAGGGATATATATATCAATTCAATCAGGTGAACGTGGGGGGTGGCTTGCCATTCCACCGTTGCTTTTACTCTGGGTGGCAACACACAGCAAAGAAAAGCTATGGCTAACACTAAGCATCACAACGCTGCTCATGCTTTGCGCGATTTGGATAAGCTACACCATTCCTGGAATAGTGCATGAGCGCGTGGATATGATTTTCTCTGATTTAAGTAAATCTTTCCAAGGCGACAAAGACACATCTATTGGCATTCGCTTGCAGCTCTGGAAAGCGGCACTGCATTTATTTATTGAAAACCCGTTCTTCGGCGTTGGGCCGAATGGCTTCGAGCAAGCGATACCGGCATTAAAGGCCGATGGTATGTTGACCCCTTATGCTTCACAGCTGGGATATTCCGAAATTCATAACGAGATACTGGCGAAGTGTGCCAACACCGGCTTGTTCGGCCTCATCTCCATTCTTGCTATTTATCTGGTTCCCATTTTCATTTTCTGGCGCTCGACTAAAGCAACCAAATCTAGCGTCAGAATTGCCGGCTTCATGGGCATCTGTTTTGTCTCTGGCTTTTTCATCTTCGGGCTAACTGCTGAAATCTTTAACTTAAAAATGACGGCGGCTTTCTTTGGTTTCACTCTGGCAGTACTCATGGCCGCTGCTACTAACAAATCAACACGCTAATACTTATGTTTTACGTCTAGCGCTCCCGCAAAAAATCACAAATCCGATAAAACAATAGCATTTTCCATAAAAGAAATGGATATACTTTCCATTTTGGCGAAAGCACCTCTAACATTGACGCAAAAGGATATTGAAATGGCAAATTCTGTGACAACTAGACATTTAGATTTGGGCTGCGGAGTCGCGCCTCGCAATCCATTTCAACACAAAGAACTCTTCGGTTGCGATATTCGCGACATCAGCGACACTGACACCGAGCTGGGTTTCAATTACAAAAAAATCAATCTAATTCAAGAGGCCATTCCCTTCCCGGATCGTTTCTTCGATTCTATTTCTGCCTTTGATTTTCTTGAGCATGTTCCGCGACAGTTTTTAAGCTCACAAGGAACACTAATCAATCCCTTTGTTGCTCTCATGAGCGAAGTGCATAGAGTGTTGGTTCCAGGTGGCAGATTAATTGCAATTACCCCGGCTTTTCCTCGCCCGGAAGCTTTTCAAGACCCCACGCATGTCAATTTCATCACTGAAAAAACACATGAATATTTTGTAGGTGAACAGCCTTATGCTGCCGCCTATGGCTTTAAAGGAAGATTTGAAGTCGTCAACGTATATTGGAGTGCCCCGAAAAATGCACATAACGCATTGGAACCAAGATGGAGAAAATCTATCAGGAATTTTGAGCACACCGTTTTCAAGAATGGCCTGTCTCATATTCTTTGGGATTTGAGGGCGGTTTGATTGGGCGCGCTCAAAAACCAAGTGCAACATTTTTCGGAGAAAATGTTGCATGGGAAAAATATACAAGCAGTTGAGTGTTGAAGAGAGAACGATGATCCAGA
>WSYA01000023.1 GCA_009773615.1 Gallionellaceae bacterium | reverse complement strand
CCCGAATCGGGATAATGTCCCCATGCTCCCCTCGAAGTCGTAAGACTTTTTCCTACAAAGCCCGCCCAGCAACTTCCTACAGAAGAATTAGCCATCCTCTGATTCTTGCCTCACGCCTGTTTGTTCACAATGCAGCCATCGAAACACACAACGCATTTTGCACAAGGAGCCGGAAATGAACGCACAACAACTGCACGAAGAAATCAAAGAAGCCAACCTGTCCTACATGATGTTGGCCAAACAGATGATCAACGACGACAAAGCCAGCGCCATCTTCCGCCTGGGCATCAGCGCAGAAATGGCCGACCTGCTCGCCGGCCTGACCCCGGCACAACTGCTCAGGATGGCAGCCTCCAACATGCTGCTGTGCGCCTTCCGCTTCGACGAACGCCTGCTGCTCAACATGGTCACCGACTACAACAAAGATCGCATGATGTCCCAAGCCCACGCCACCATCCTCATGGCCGGACGCCCCGTAGAAGCCCTCGCAGCCTGAGATAAAGCGAACGACAGAGCAAAAGTACAAACCGAAACACAGGGGAGAACAGCATGAAGAACAAGAGCGTAGTCACCGAAGCCCAAGAGATCCAGACCGCCATCGAACTCATCAACCTCGGCGCACGTCTGCAAGTATTGCAGGAAGAGACCTCCGTCAGCCGCGAACGCCTGCTCAAACTCTACAAAGAAGTCAAAGGCGAATCCCCCTCCAAAGGCATGCTGCCGTACTCCACCGACTGGTTCATGAGCTGGCTGCCGAACATCCACTCCTCATTGTTCATGGACATCCACCAGTACATGGTCAAGAACCACCCGCGCCTGGTTCCTGATCCGCTTCTTCGACGCCAACATGCTGGAGCTGACCACCTGCACCGAATGCGGAGGCCACTTCGTCGCCCATACCGACGAACTCACCAAAGACTACGTATGCGGCATCTGCCGCCCCCCCTCACGCGCCGGCAAGACCAAAAAGGCCGCGCTGATGGACGCGATTGCGGCTTAACAGGGAAAAACGATTTAAGCGCTGTACTTCTGACGATGTGGTTTTACCAATACTAGGAGGATGTCATGCAAATCCATCAACCCGTATCGCACGGCTTACTGTATTCCGTAGCCCCGCAGGACTTTGCCAAGATGAACTTGAGCGAGAGCTCGATCCATGACGAGTTCGACTGGGAAGAGGCGTCCGAATACGCCGAAGAGACGCTCGCCAACAACGTCATCGCCTTCCTGAAAGAGGTCGCGAGAGAGTAAAGCAGGGCGCGCGAAGATTATTTTCGCGGCAAGGTTGAAAGTTGTTACGCAGGAATGCTCTTTACGCGAGTGATGCGCACGACTTCGGATATCCTGCGCAAATTGCGCAGAACATTGGCCAGATGCAGGCGATTGTTCACTTGCAGAGTGAAATACAGCGCCGTGTATTCCCCCTCGCTGCTGAAATGCACATTCTCGATGTTGGATTCGGCATCGGCGATCGATGCAGCCACTTTAGCCAAAACCCCGCGTTGATTGGCAACAATGAGTTTGATGCTGACATCGAACAGTTTGTTGATGTTCTTATCCCACGCTACGTCCAGCCATTCTTCAGTGCCGCTACGGCCCTTGCGCAGCGAAGGACAGTCATGTGTGTGGACGACGATACCCTGCCCGGATTTGATGACACCGATGATGGGGTCGCCGGGAATAGGGCGGCAGCATTTCGCAAACTGAATCGCCATGCCTTCGTTTCCCAAGATGGTGACAACCCCGCTGCTGCTATTGGATTCTTGCCCTGTCATTTCGCCTACGCGCGCGAGTTGACGGGCGATGACCATGTTCAAGCGCCGTCCCAGCCCGATGTCGGCAAACAACTCCTGCCGCGATTTTGCGCCGGTTTCTTTGAGTAGCCTTTCCCAGCACATCTCGGGTACATCCTGGGGTTTGAGTCCGAGCGAAGTGAGCGCTTGTCCGAGCAGGCGTTCTCCGAGCTTGGCAGATTCGTCCAAATGCATAGTCTTGAGCGAGTGACGTATTTCGCTACGTGCGCGGCTGGTTACCACATATCCCAGCCATGCCGGATTGGGGTGCGCGTGCGGGGCGGTGATAATCTCCACGCGGTCGCCGTTTTTTAACTCGGTACGCAAAGGCACCAACTCGAAATTCACTTTGACGGCGACGCAGCGGTTGCCGATGTCGGTATGCACATTGTAGGCAAAATCCACCGCAGTCGCGCCGCGCGGCAGCGCAAATATCTTGCCCTTGGGGGAGAACACGTAGACCTCATCTGGGAACAGGTCTATCTTCAGGTGCTCGAGAAACTCGACCGAATCGCCGCTCTGCGACAGACTTTCCAACAGGCTTTGCAGCCATTGGTGGGTCTTCTGGTGCAGTTCGTTGATGGGTGTCTTGGAGGTTTTGTAGAGCCAGTGCGACGCCACCCCCGCTTCGGCGATCTTGTTCATTTCGACCGTGCGTATCTGCACTTCGATGGGAGTGCCGAACGGTCCGAACACGGCGGTGTGCAACGACTGATAGCCGTTCGCTTTCGGAATGGCGATATAGTCCTTGAATTTGCCGGGAAAGGGTTTGTACAGGCCGTGCAAAGCACCCAAGGCCAGATAGCAGGAAGGCACGTCTTCGACCAGCACGCGAAAACCGTAGATGTCCAACACTTGCGAGAAGGCCAAATGTTTGGACTGCATCTTTTTGTATATGCCGTAAAGGTGCTTTTCGCGGCCTTTCACCTCCGCCTTGATATGGTTCTCTTCCAGACGAAGTTTGATTGCATCGAGAATTTTTCCTACCACCTCGCGCCGGTTGCCGCGCGCCACTTTTAATGCCTTGGATAGCACCGAGTAACGATTCGGATGCAGGTGCATGAAGCACAGATCTTCCAGTTCCTGAAAGATCGTGTTGAGACCGAGGCGGTTGGCAATAGGGGCATAAATGTCCATCGTTTCGCGCGCGATGCGCTGGCTTTTTTCCGGCGAGACGGCTTCTAGCGTGCGCATGTTGTGCAGGCGGTCGGCCAGTTTGATGAGAATGACGCGGACGTCCCGCGCCATCGCCATCAGCATCTTGCGAAAATTCTCGGCCTGGGCGTCTTCCTGTGTTTCGAATTGCAGTTTGTCCAGTTTGCTCAAGCCTTCGACCATTTCGGCGACAGGCTTACCGAATGCCTCGGCGACATTGTCGATAGAGATGTCGGTATCTTCCACAACGTCGTGCAGCAGCGCGGCGACAATGGCATGTGCATCCATATGCAAAGGGGTGAGGATGCGAGCAACGGCAATCGGATGCGAAACGTAGGGATCGCCGGATTGGCGTGTCTGACCCTTATGCGCGTTTGCGCTAAATTCAAGCGCCACTTTCACAGCCGCAACATCTTCCGGCTTGAGGTAAGCGGCAACTTCTTCTATCAGCGCTTGGGCATCAAGTTGGGCCATGCGGATGACTCCGGGAAGCTATCAGTTCGGGATTGAGTTATCCCGGGATGTGCATCTTGCGGCGCGAGGTGAACCGCCAGGAATCTCGATACGCTCATCCTGCAGCAATAGCCGGGATGGACGCCGATTCTGGAATTACGCCATGCCGCGATTCAGTATCTCGATGCCAACTTTACCTTCGCTGATCTCGCGCAAGGCGACGACAGTCGGTTTGTCCTTGCTTTCATCCACCAGATGGCTGGCACCGTTGGCCAGTTGACGGGCGCGATAAGCCGCTGCCAGCGTCAGTTCAAAACGATTGGGAATATATTTCATGCAGTCTTCAACGGTGATGCGGGCCATGTGATGCTCCTATTTCTGTAGCTGATTGATTAGATTTGCCTGACGCGTGAGTTGCCGGTTGCGACGCAGTCCTGCGGCGACTACCACCGCATTGAGTTGTTGCAAGGCAACGTCTAGCTGGTCGTTAATAATAACATAATCGAACTCCGCCACATGGGAGATGTCCTCGCGCGCGGCCTGCAGGCGTTTGGCGATGATCTCTGCGCTGTCCTGTTTGCGGCCATGCAAGCGGCTCTCAAGCGCCTCAAGAGACGGGGGCAGAATGAAGATGCCGATGCTGTCCGGGAACTTACTGCGCACCTGCGCCGCACCCTGCCAGTCGATTTCGAGCAATATGTCTTTGCCTTTGTTGTTTTCCTGGCTGATCCAAGATTGCGATGTGCCATAAAAATTTCCGTACACCTCCGCGCTCTCAAGAAAGTCGCCGTGTTTGACCATTTCCGTAAATTGTTCGCGGGTGACGAAGTGATAATCCACACCGTTCGTTTCACCGGGGCGAGGTGCGCGCGTGGTGTAAGAAACAGACAGATCGATCTGTTTGTTGATGTTCAGCAGGGCAGTGACCAAACTGGTTTTGCCCGCACCGGAAGGCGCGCTGACGATAAATAGATTTCCGCTCATAGTTTTATGTGATCGTTCAGTATCCGCCGAAAATGGCGTTAAATATCGAATTGCTGAATTTGGTGTCGCGCAATTTTACACCAGACACAAGTGCCCTGAGAGTTTGAGTTTAAAACTTGCCGTGAGCGTTGTATTCGTATTTTGTGCGGCGTAATATTCGGGTCAAGTGAATGATTGCGGGTGGCGAGGTTAAAGAAGGTAGGTCGCCCGGTAAATAAAATAATTATGATGACGCACCCCCCTGAAATGGCTTCTCGGCGCCCAATGTTTATTTTGCGGCGAGTCGCTATGCTTTTGCCGGGCTTTGTCTTCGCTGTTTTTCTGGCAATATTTTGGAGTGTGACGGCTCAGGCGTTCGGCAATCAAGCTAGCGCACCCATACAAACACCGCTTCCCGTCTCTCAGCCGCAAAAAGACACCCTGATCGTTGGCAGCGAACAAGACTATCCACCTTTTGCCACGGGCATGACCGATGCGACGGTGGGTGGCTTTACCGTTGATTTATGGAAAGCAGTCGCAGCGGAATCCGGCTTGAATTACCGCATCCATGTTGGGCCATTCCGCGAGATTCTTCAGCAGTTCAAAGACGGAAAAATTGATGTTTTGATCAACCTCGCGCAGTCTGTAGAACGCCATCATTTTGCTGATTTTACCGTTCTCCATGTCGTTGTCCGCAGTGCAATATTCGTGCGCAAGAGCGAGTCTGGCATCTGCTCGGAAGACGACTTCGCTGGCAAATCTATCATCGTCTTGAACGCCGATCAGGCGCACGACTATGCCTTGTCCAAAGGCTGGGAGAGGCAGCTCGTGTTGGTGGATACCGCAGCTGAAGGCTTGCGCTTGCTGGCGTCGGGCAAGCACGACACCATGCTGTTAAGCAAGCTGGCGGGAATGCAGACATTGCAAACAGAGGGGCAAAGCAATATAGAAGCACTGAAGGCGAAAGCGGGGTTTTCACAGAAGTTCGCATTTGCCGTGGACGAGGGGTCGTCCGAGTTGCTGGGTAAGGTCAATATGAAGCTTTGGCGATCACCAAGTCCAGTAGGATGTATGACGCGCGCTCTGCGCGATTTATTGAAGTACCTCATCCCCATCAACGACACCCTTGGTCATGATGTGGGCGATCTGATGCTAAAAGAAGTGGCACAACGCATTCAAGCCTGTTTGCGTGAATCGGATACTGTGGCGCGTGTCGATGGGGATGAGTTTATCGTGCTGTTGCCCCCGATTGATATGGAGCGAGACGCATTGGGTGTCGCGGAAAAATCCGCAGTGCGCTCAATAAGGCGTTTGATCTGGTCGGGCAACGCTTGGGGATTTTTTCGAGCACGGGGATTGCTATCTTCCCCGTGCACGGCAACGATGAAAGCCAGCTTGTCAAAAATGCCGACACTGCCATGCATTACGCCAAGGCGGCGGGGCGCGACAACGTGAAAATATATCAATCGAATATGCAAGAAATGAGTGCATGAGGTTTGCGTTTATTCTGTATTTACAGGCTTGTTTGTTCTTATAATGAAAAATTGGAATGAGGCCGACAATTCAATTGTCGCCCATTTTTTATATGTTACGCATCAGGAGTAAAGCATGAGTATCGGCAGTGCCACAGTTAGTTTGAAAGAAGCCATTCGCAACCTCGACACCCTGCCCGCCATACCGATGATCGCGCAGAAGATACTCGCTCTTGATATGGGCAGCGATCAAGGTGAGCGGGCGATGCTTAAGTTGGCTGAAAAAGATCCCCAAATCGCGGCCAAGATCATTGGCCTCGCCAACGCGCCATTGTTCGGCGCTTCCAAACGGATATCTTCCGTCACAGATGCTGCCATGCTGCTCGGTATTACGCGCGTCAAGTCCGTCACTATCGGAATTGCGGTCATGTCGTCACTGCTAAAAAATCGGGGCGGCAAGCTGAATGTGCAAGATCTCTGGTTGCATAGTCTGGCTATTTCCATTGCCATGAGAACTATTTCCCGGGCTATGCCCCGCAATACCCGTCCGCTCGACGATGAAATATTATTAGCGGGACTGCTACATGATATTGGCTATGTGGTGTTGAACCATCTCGATCCAATGCGCAGTGATGAACTGCAAGCCCGTTTTGCCACCGAGACGGGCCGTTCTTGCATTGAGATCGAAAACGAGTTGTTGGGAATAAGCCATTGTGAACTTGGCGCCGAACTGGCACGATTTTGGGAGCTGCCAGCCTGCATTATTGCCGTATTGCGCTACCATCACGATCCTGATAATGAGGATGCGGCTGTTGGCCAGCCGCTGGTCAGCATGGTCAGCCTTGCAGAAAAAGCTCTAAATGTTTTTGGCATCCCGGAAGGGGAGCCAGATGAAATCCACCGTGAAGAATGGCAAGCTCTGGGAATCGATCCGTCCAGAGCAGATGAGTTGATCGAGCTGATCACCAAACAGGTTGAAGAAGTCAAGCAAGCAGCCGGAAATTTCCCCTGAAAGGCTATACGCTTTTTATCCTTTGCGGAGAGGGATTGGGAAAGGGGTGGCGTTCGAGTTCAGTACGTGATCCCCGCATGAATCAGGATGTTCACAAACATGAAAAGCGCTATGGAAAACGCACTTAATCAATCCAAAAAGCATCCCTCCATCATTGCCATGGGGGCGCTGGCAATGTGGATTTTGCTGTCCATGATAATTGCGGATCAAGTGCTGACTGCTCAAGTGGAAGCGCAGGTCGACATCGAGTCTGTCGCGCTGGAAAAACAGGCCGATACCGTGACCGAGGCGGTCAGGCAGAACTTGAAGCAATTGCACGGTATTGCTCGCGTGGCGGCACACGATGATGTGGTGTTGATGGCGCTGGCAAAGCATGACGTGAATTCAATACCCGTAGCCATGTCAGCTGAGCAAAGAAAAAATATCTGGGTTAAGGATCCACGGCTGTTGGCGAGCAGCAAGCAGCTGGCCGAAATTGCTGAAGCGCTTAGCGCAGAAGTGGTGTACGTCATGGATGCGGGCGGTAATTGTATTGCATCCAGTAATTTCGAAAAATCCGATACCTTTATCGGTGCAAATTTTGCGCAGCGGGATTATTTCAAGATGGCCAGCAATGGCAAATCCGGTTACCAGTATGCGGTGGGCAAGGTGTCCAATATCCCAGGTTTGTACTTTAGTTTTCCCGTCGTGCGCGACGGACGCATCATCGGGGTCGTTGCGGCGAAATTGAATGTGCAAAATCTGTCGTATTGGATTAACCAATCGGAAGCTTTTGTTTCGGATAAGTACGGTGTCATTATTCTTGCAGGCGATAAAACCCTAGAAATGCGTGCGTTGCCCGGCAGCAGTATCTCCGCATTGTCTGAAGCCGAACGCCTGGCGCGCTATAGGCGCAGTGACTTTATGCGGATAGAGGTGGGGCAATGGCAGAATCCGGCGTTGCCGCAGTTGAAGTACTTCGCGCATGAGAATATGCCGTTGCTTATATCCAATCGGTATATTGATGGGGAGGACATCGGCATTCATGTGGAGAAACATCTGCCTGCCGTTGTCAATTTTGCGCGGGACAGGATCCGGCTGTTTTTCATTCTGGTACTGCTGGGGATTGCAATCATTGCAGGAATCCGGTTCCTTATTTTGTTTGCCGGTAAGCGCGATGCTTTGAAAGTAGTGCAGCGTGAAGCATTGGAACGTTTGCATCAGCTTGTTGATCGGGTTCCGGGTATGGTGTACGAATACAAATTGCGTCCGGATGGAAGCTCATGTTTTCCGTTTGCCAGCGAGGCGATACGCGATATATACCGTTTGTCGCCGGAAGAGGTGCGCGACGATGCTTCTAAGGTGTTTGCCATTCTTCATCCCGATGATGCGGCGGGTATGCTTGCGAGTATTCAGGCTTCGGCACATGGCCTGACTGTATGGCGTTATGAATACCGGGTTAGGTTCGAGGAAGGTGTCGAGCATTGGATGTTGGGCAATGCTTTACCCGAGCGGCAAGAGGATGGTTCGGTGCTTTGGCACGGGTTTATCACGGAAATTACCGAGCAAAAAAATATTGAGACGGAATTACGTCTGAAAGATTTTGCGTTAAACGCGACGGCAAATGCCGTGGTTATTACCGATACTGACGGTCGCGTTGAGTGGGGTAATAAAGCCTTCACCGCATTGAGCGGATATACATTAAGCGAAGCAGGAGGTGAATTGCTCGATGAGCTGGATAGATCGGGCACGGTATTTCGCGAGACGCTTAAGCAGGTCATTGCGAGTAGGGAAATTTGGATTGGCGAACATTTGAATCGCGACAAAGAAGGTTCCTTGTATTGGGAGGAAATGTCGATAGCACCGGTTGTCTCCGATAACGACGAGGTGACGCATTGTGTGGTAGCCAAGCAGAATATCAGTGAGCGCAAGGCAATGGAGCGTGATTTGCGCAAGGCCAAAGAAGAGATGCAGCGCTTGTTGGATACCATGACAGAAGGCGCATACGCCGTGGATGCATTGGGAAATTGTATTTTTGTGAATCGCGCATTTTTGGAAATGCTGGGCTACGCGGATGCCAGTGAAGTGATCGGACGGAAGATACATGACCTGATCCACCATGCACATGCGGATGGGCGTCCGTATCCGTCCGAGGAGTGTCAAATTACACTGGTGAGAGAAACGCGTCAGTCTGTGAATGTGGCGAACGAGGTCTTTTGGCGCAAGGATGGTACGGCGCTACCGGTCGAATACTGGGCGCGCCCTATGGTGATGGATGGGGTGGTTGTCGGCGTGATGGCCACATTTATCGACATTACCCAGCGTATGTTGGCTCAGCAAGAACAGATCAGAATGTCCGGGCAGCTGTTAAGCCAAAATCGCCTGTTGATGGACTACCAAGAGCACATCAAGGAAGAGGAGACAACCGCGCGCGACTTCATCAGGCAGTTCAGCGCGCTGGACAAAATAAACGACCCGCTGGTGCAGTTCATGCTCAAGCCCGCAGAAAATTTTAGCGGGGACATGATTGCGTTTGCACGTACGCCGGACAACCGTTTGCATGTGTTGTTGGCGGATAGCGCCGGGCACGGTTTGACCGCCGCACTGGCGGTGATTCCGATCACTCAGCCTTTTTACCAAATGACCGCCAAGGGTTTTGATATTCCTGCCATCGCACAAGAAATGAATCGCCGGGTTCGCGACTATTTACCCTTGCCGCGCTATGTGGCCTGCATGTTGTTGTCGTTGGATACGGAAGCGCAAACCATACAAGTGTGGAACGGGGGATGCCCGGCGGTCTTAATGTTAAGCCAGGATGGGGAAACTGTTTTGCACCGCTTCCAATCCAAGCATTTGCCGATGGGGGTGGTCAAACCTGAAAACTTCAACGCTCTTGTCGAACACCTGAATTACGAGGGTGGCCCATCTCAGCTACTGATTTGTACAGATGGCGCGACTGAAATGATGAGCGCACACAGTGGGAGCGATGGCTACGACGAGCTGTTATCGAAATTTAAACAATGTCAAAAAGAGAATCTTTTTGATGGTTTGGTCGAGGTGTTGGGCCGCGAAATTTTTAATAAGGAGCAGTTGGATGATATTGCGATGGTGGTATTGCAGTGCCCATCTGAAGATGAAAACCCAAGCATGGATCAGAATATATCATCCTTCGAAAACGATTTTCAGCGTGAGTTTATTTCGTCGGGTTATGAGCAGAGAGGTGAGCCACTATGGGAGTGCCAGATAACATTAACAGCGTCGCAATTGAAACGATTGGATGTCGTTCCGTTCTTGGTGAGCGTGACTTCGCAAATTGATGGCGAAAAAACCAATAGCAAAGTATTTTTGGTGCTCTCGGAATTGTTTAATAACGCACTTGATCATGGCGTGTTGAAACTAAGCTCGGCCTTGAAGCATCAGGCGGAAGACATGGAGGCTTATTATGACGAGCGTGAAAAACGTATGGAAAAACTCGTTCAGGGTAAGGTCGAAATGCACCTTGAAAAATTTCGCTCCGATGCGGGCTATTTAATGAAAATCCATTTCAAAGATAGTGGCGAAGGTTTTGATTTTGCTGCTTTGGAAAAAATTAGTTACTCTAATGCGCAAAAATATCGCCATGGGCGGGGGATTCCTTTGCTAGAGGGAATATGCAATGCCTTGCAGTATTTAGGCAATGGCTCTGAAGTGATTGCGTACCTAGAATTGCCCGTGCCATAGGCGGGTTAGTCAGGTTTTGATTGAAATGTTGGATATCTTGGCCATGTTGGCAATGTCTAGAGTTTGCGCAACAGTTTGATTGGGGTAACTTAAGACGAGCGATTTTCCGAGGGCTTCGGCTTTTTCGCTAAGTAACATCAGCATTCCCAGCGATGAACTGTCTAAATACTCTACTTCAGACATGTTTATTTCGATTGTTTTTTCGGATGAGGGTTGCAATAAAGGTTGGTACGCATCCTTGAACGCATGGCGGGAATTAAAATCGAAACGCCCTATTAGCCGAATGATGTTGTTGTTGGTGATTGCTTGCATGATAAAGCTTCCTCTTTAAACTGTGCGTGTATTCACATTGGAACTGCTTTGATGTTTCAATTGTACAGTCGACCTATTGCAGATTGAACTGAAATTTATTTGGATGAATGGCGGCTGGATTTGGTGGCTTGGTGCGGTGGTGCAAGGTCATAAAGAGCTATTCCAGATTCTGAATCTGCTCGCGCATTTGTTCGATTAAAATTTTGATTTCCATCGCGGTGCGCGAGACTTCCGCATCGACCGATTTGGAGCCGAGCGTATTGGCTTCGCGGTTCAGTTCCTGCATTAAGAAATCGAGGCGTTTTCCCACCGTGCCGCCTTTGGCGAGAATGCGCTGAATTTCGGTGAGGTGGCTGTGCAGGCGCGACAGTTCTTCATCTACATCGATTTTGCTCGCGTACAAGGTGATCTCCTGACGCACGCGCTCATCGTCGTCGCTGCCCAAGGCTTCGCGCAAACGGGCGCGCATTTTTTCCTCCTGATTGGCGATGGCGGCGGGGATGTGCGGGGCGACAGAAATGCGCAGTGCTTCGATTTGCGCGACACGCTGCAACAGAAAGTTTTTTAGTTTTTCACCCTCGCGGCCACGCGCGGCAGAGAAGTCGGCCAATGCTTGTTGCAACACTTGCAGCAAGGTCGTCTGCAGGCCGTCAGCGACGAGCGTTGCACTTTCCAACATGCCGTTCCAGCGCAGCACGTCGATCACGCTCAGCGTCTGTGCATCGGGCATGGTCCGTCTGATTTCGTCGTTCCATTTGGCCAGTTGTTGCAGCAAGGCCGGGTTGAGCTGCGCGTTGCCGGTGCTGGCGGTGCGCGCGTTGAAGCTGATGCGGCACTCGGTTTTTCCGCGCGTCATTTGCACGGATATCGCTTCGCGCAATGAGGGTTCCAGCGCGCGCAACTCGTCCGGCATGCGAATCTGCAAATCCAGATAGCGGCTGTTGACCGAGCGCAATTCCAAAGAGATTGAGCCGGTGTCGAGTTCGGCGGTGGCAACGGCAAAACCGGTCATGCTGTAGATCATGAGGAGTCCCGATGAGAAAATGAAAATAATAGAGGCCGAATGCGGCGCATTATATTACGATTGCACCTCGCCTCTAAATTCCGACTTGCCCGTTGGCCTCATAAAATCAAGATGAAGTTCGCCGTATATCAAACCAGCCAGATCGGTGGTCGCAAATATAATCAGGATCGTGTGGCCCATGCCTATACCGACGATTCCTTGCTGTTAGTGCTGGCGGACGGCATGGGCGGGCATCTGCATGGCGAGATCGCCGCGCAGATCGCTATCCATACCTTCATGCAGGCGTTTGCCCAGGTGGCCAAGCCCCGCGTGCCCGAGCCCGAGATTTTTTTGCGCGAGGTCACCAAGCAGGGCCATCACGCGATCATGCGCTATGCGCAGGATAATCAATTGAGCGGGAATCCCGGCACGACCTGTGTTGCGGCGCTGGTGCAAGATGGTATGGTGAACTGGGCGCACGCGGGCGATTCGCGTTTTTATCTGTTGCGCGACACGGCGGTTGCTGCAGTTACGCACGATCATTCGGTGGTGCAGCAATGGGCCGACTGGGGCATCATCACCCACGATGAAATGAAGACGCATCCCGATCGCAACAAGATCACCAACTGTCTCGGCGGTACGGACGATATGTTCTATGTCGAGGCATCTGAGCGGGTTCCCGTGCAGCCTGGCGATGTGTTGTTGCTGTGCAGCGACGGTCTGTGGAGTCCGTTGCTGGATAAGGAAATGGCTGCGGCTTGGGCCGAGTCCTTGCCTCGTGCACTGGATAAGTTGGTTGATACTGCGTTGCTGCGCGAACAGGCGCGCGCCGACAATACTACTGCGGTGGTGGTGCGGCTGGGTGCAGGAGAAGAAGAGCATAAGACAGACATGGCGATGTGCATGGTGCTCGACTACCGTTAACAAAACTACTGCGCTCGACAGGGCTGCGTTGCTCAAGGGCTCATTTGCAATAAGCAGTTCCTGCGATTTTTCTTCTCCCTTTGTGCTGCCATCGCCCGTTGCGTTTTTGAAAGCCTTTTAGATTTGGCTGCAAGTTATAATGCGCGCCGTTTTTACTCATCAGAAAATCCATCATGCGACCAAGCCAACGCCAGCCGAACCAACTCCGAAGCATCCGCATTACCCGTCATTACACTAAACACGCCGAAGGCTCGGTGCTGATCGAGTGCGGCGACACCAAGGTCATCTGCACTGCCAGCGTGGAAGAGCGCGTGCCGCCGCACAAAAAAGGCAGCGGTGAAGGCTGGGTCACGGCGGAATACGGCATGCTGCCGCGCTCCACCAACGAGCGCATGGGACGCGAAGCCGCCAAGGGAAAACAGTCCGGGCGTACGCAGGAGATCCAGCGCCTCATCGGTCGCAGCCTGCGCGCTGTGGTCGATCTGGGCAAGCTCGGCGAACGCACCATCCAGATCGACTGCGACGTAATTCAGGCCGACGGCGGCACGCGCACGGCCAGCATCACCGGCGCATTCGTCGCGCTGCACGATGCGGTGACCGGCCTGATGAATAAAGGTCTCGTCAAAGAAACTCCGCTCAAGGATTTCATCGCCGCCATCTCCGTCGGCATCTACGAGGGTAGCCCCGTGCTCGACCTCGACTACGTGGAAGATTCCGCCTGCGACACCGACATGAACGTGGTGATGTTGGGCAACGGAAAGTTCGTCGAAGTGCAGGGCACGGCCGAAGGCCATGCTTTCTCGCGCGAAGAGATGGATGTGTTGCTGGAATTGGCGAAGGCGGGTATCGGGCAACTGATCGAGATGCAACGCACCGCGTTGAAGTAATGAACAAGCTCGTCATTGCTTCCAACAACGTAGGTAAGCTGCGCGAATTTCAACACATGCTGGCGCCGCTCGGCATCGAAGTGTTAACGCAAGCGCAGCTGAGTATCTCTGAGGCGGATGAACCACACTGCACTTTTGTCGAAAATGCCTTGGCGAAAGCGCGCCACGTCAGCCGCGCGAGCGGTCTGCCCGCACTGGCGGACGATTCCGGCATCTGTGTCGATGCCTTGGGCGGCGCGCCCGGCGTGCTGTCCGCGCGCTACGCGGGCGAGCCGAAATCCGACCAGCGTAACAACGACAAGTTGCTGCAAGCCCTGCAAGGGGTGGCTGACCGCCGCGCGCATTACTACTGCGTGCTGGTGTTGGTGCGCTGTGCCGACGACCCGCAACCCATCATCGCCGAAGGCGAGTGGCACGGAGAGATCGCGCAGGAGGAACGCGGCGACAGCGGCTTCGGTTACGACCCCATGTTCTGGTTGCCGGAACTGGGCAAGATGAGCGCAGAGTTGTCGCGCGACGAAAAGGCGCAACTCAGTCATCGCGCCAAGGCGCTGAATGTATTGTTGCAACGGCTGCGCTCTGCATGACGCTTCAGCAGCTGCACCCTGTCGGCATCAAGTCGCAAGCGGTAAATTTTCAGGCGCTGCCGCCGCTTTCACTTTACATCCACATTCCCTGGTGCGTGCGCAAGTGTCCCTATTGCGACTTCAATTCGCATGAGGCTAAGCCTGTCCTGAGCATGTCAAAGAGTGGCGCATTTCCGGAAAGCGAATATATCGCCGCGTTGGTGCGCGATCTGGAAATGGCGCTGCCGTTGATTTGGGGGCGCAAGGTTTATACGGTGTTCTTCGGCGGCGGTACGCCGAGTCTGTTGAGTGGTGCAGGCATTGCAGAAATTTTGCGACAGGTGCGCATGTTGTTGCCGCTGGATCTCAATGCAGAGATTACGCTGGAGGCCAATCCGGGTACGGTGGAAGCGGATAAATTTGCTGCCTTCTGTGATGCCGGAGTGAACCGTTTGTCTATGGGTATTCAGAGTTTCAACGATACGCATTTGCAGGCGCTAGGGCGCATCCATTCGGCGGACGAGGCGAAGCGGGCGATTGAAATCGCGCAGCAGAATTTCGACAATATCAATCTCGACCTGATGTATGCGCTGCCGAACCAGACGCTGGAGCAGGCGTTGCTGGATGTGCAGACGGCATTGCAGTTCAAGCCGCAGCATTTGTCCTGCTATCACCTGACGCTGGAGCCGAACACTTTGTTCCATCGCAATCCTCCGTCGCTGCCGGACGACGATGCGAGCAGCGATATGCAGCAACGCATCGAGGGATTGCTGGCGGCGCACGGCTATCAGCACTATGAGACTTCCGCTTTTGCACAGCCGCAGCGGCGCGCGAAGCACAATCTCAATTACTGGCAGTTCGGCGATTATTTGGGTATCGGCGCGGGCGCGCACAGCAAGCTGAGTTTTCATGACAAGGTGCTGCGCCAAGCGCGCTACAAGCAGCCGCAGGCATACATGGATGCGGTGGCGCGCGGTGAGCCGATGCAGGAGGAGTTTGCGGTGTCGCACCGCGATATCGCCTTCGAGTTCATGATGAACGCGTTGCGTTTGAACGAAGGCTTCGATACGGCGCTGTTCACCGAGCGCACCAGTCTGCCGCTGCTGGCGATACGGCGCGAGTTGGAGGAGGCGGAAAAGCGCGGGTTGTTGCAGCGGGATTTGCAACGCATCGCGCCGACCGTACAAGGTCAGCGCTTCCTTAACGATTTGTTAGAGATTTTCCTTGCGGACGAACACTAAGTCCCACACCCCGTGTCCGAGTTTCAGACCGCGTTGCTCGAATTTGGTGAGCGGGCGGTAAGCGGGTTTTTCAGCATAGTCGGTGGCGGTGTTTTGCAGCAGCGGCTCCGCACTGAGTACTGCCAGCACTTGCTCGGCATAATCCTGCCAATCCGTGGCGACGTGGATGTAGCCGCCGGGTTTGATTTTTTGCACCAGTGCTGCGATGAACGGCGCCTGAATCAGGCGGCGTTTGTTATGGCGCGCTTTGTGCCACGGGTCGGGAAAAAAGATATGCACGCCGTCTAGCGTCGCATCGCTCACCATGTCGCGTAACACCTCTACTGCATCGTGCTGGATGATGCGGATGTTTTGAATGCCTTGCGTGGCTATCTGTTTGAGCAGGCTGCCCACGCCGGGCGGATGCACTTCCAGCGCGAGGTAATCGTTCTGCGGATGCGCCAAGGCGATCTGCGCTGTCGGTTCGCCCATGCCGAAACCGATCTCCAAAATCTTGGGCGCAACCCGTCCAAAAGCCTTGTCTAAATCTAACTTCTGAGCGGTGTAGGGGATGCCGTAGCGCGGCATTAGTGTATCCAGGCTGCGCTGCTGCGCCGGGGATACGCGTCCCTGGCGCAGCACGAAGCTGCGGATGTGGCGGTGCTCCATCAGGCTTTGCCGATTATGCCGCTGGTGGGGGAGCTGGGTGCTGCACTGTACAGTTTGCGCGGCATGCGTCCGGCGAGGAATGCCGAGCGGCCTGCTTCCACGGCCTGCTTCATGGCTGATGCCATGAGTACGGGTTTTTGCGCGGCGGCGATAGCGGTGTTCATCAATACGCCTTGGCAACCGAGCTCCATCGCGATGGCGGCATCAGAAGCGGTGCCCACCCCTGCATCCACGATCACAGGCACTTGCACGCGATCCATGATGAGTTGCAGGTTCCATGGGTTGAGAATGCCCATGCCGGAGCCGATCAGCGAGGCCAGAGGCATGATGGCGACGCAGCCGATGTCTTCCAATTGTTTGGCGATGATGGGATCGTCCGAGGTGTAGACCATGACCTGAAAGCCTTCCGCGACCAGTGTCTTCGCGGCAGCGATGGTTTCGATCACATTCGGGTACAGTGATTGCGGGTCGCCCAGCACTTCAAGTTTAACCAAACTGTGCCCGTCCAGCAGTTCGCGCGCCAAGCGCAAAGTACGCACGGCATCGTCGGCGGTGTAGCAAAGTGCGGTGTTGGGCAGCAGGGTGTATTTCGATGGCGGCAATATGTCGAGCAGGTTCGGCTCGTTCGGATTTTGCCCGATGTTGCTGCGCCGGATCGCGATGGTGATGATTTCCGCGCCGCTGGCCTCGATGGCGGCTTGGGTCTCGGCAAAGTCTTTGTATTTTCCGGTGCCCACCAACAGGCGCGAGGAATAAGTCTTGCCGGCGAGGATTAAGTTGTCATGGCTCATGGTGTGTGAATCTTTCTGAGTGAATTAATTACGGCGCAATTTGGTATCTGGTCAGATCGGTAAGCGCACCTCAAATTGTCGCTTAGGCTGAGCCGGGCGCAGATTAACCGCCGCCGACCGCAACGACGACTTCCACTTTGTCGCCGTCGGATAGCAGATGCGTGGAGAATGTGCTGCGCGGCACGATCTCGCTGTTGCATTCGATAGCAACGCGTTTTCCGGTAAGTCCCAAAGCAACAATTAAATCAGCGATGCTGAACGAAGATTCGAATGTTTTGGCAGCGCCGTTGATAAAGACTGAAATCACGTTAAGGGTTTTGTCGTGTTAAAATGGCCGCACATTCTACATGCGGGTGTAGTTCAATGGTAGAACGAAAGCTTCCCAAGCTTTAGACGTGGGTTCGATCCCCATCACCCGCTCCAGTTTATTTCCCCGATTTTGATTTACATCAACCCTCCCCAATTTAGATTTCTTTAGTATTGCCATGTTCTTGGGGGATATAACCTGACAATTAAGGTTGGGTATGCGCTGCGGGAACTAAGTTTGCGCTTTACTTGTCGCGGTTGACCGTGCGATTATTGCGCCGCTTTTAAAGTTGTGCGTCAAAAAGGTGGAATGCGTTAATCATTTTCTGCTCTTGGAAATGTGATTAACACATTGTGTTATTAACTAGCTCTAGGGAGGAGATACTGTGGAAGCGACTCAAGCGACACCAGTAAAGTATGATATGGATGTGGTTCGATGGTTCACCATTGCGGCTTGCATCTATGCAGTTGTGGGTACTCTGATCGGTGTGTATGTGGCATCGGAATTGGCGTGGCCGTTCTTAAACTTTGACATTCCTGAAATCACTTTCGGTCGTCTGCGTCCGCTGCACACCAATGCGGTGATTTTTGCGTTTGGTGGTTGTGTACTGTTTGCGACTGGTTATTACATCGTGCAGCGCACGGGAGCTACCAAGCTGTGGAGCAATGGTTTGGCATGGTTCCATTTCTGGGGTTGGAATTTGATCATCGTCTGTGCAGTGATCACTCTTCCTCTAGGGCTATCGCAAGGTAAGGAATACGCTGAGTTGCCTTGGTGGGTGGATATCATGATTGCGGTCGTATGGCTGTCGTTCGGTCTGAATCACATCATGACCACGGCGATTCGCAAGACTTCGCATATCTATGTTTCCAACTGGTTCACGATGGGTATGATCATTATGATTACCTACCTGCACGTTGTGAACAGCATGGCGATTCCAGTGGATTGGGCGACTTCCTACTCTATCTACTCTGGCGTGCAAGACGCTATGATTCAATGGTGGTGGGGTCACAATGCGGTGGGTTTCTACCTGACCGGCGGTTTCCTCGGCATCATGTACTACTTCATTCCTAAGCAATCCGGTCGTCCGGTGTTCTCGTATCGTTTGTCTGTGTTGCACTTCTGGACATTGACTTTCGGTTACGTTTGGTTGGGTGCCCACCATCTGCAATATACCGCTTTGCCTGACTGGACTGGTTCCTTGGGTGCTGCTGTTTCCTTGGCGATGATTATCCCTTCATGGGGTGGTGCGATGAACGGTATGATGACTTTGTCCGGCGCATGGGACAAGTTGCGCACCGACTACATCCTGCGTTTCCTGGTGACTGCGATGGCGTTCTACGCGATGTCCACATTTGACGGCCCGGTTATGGCGATCAAGTCTGTGAACGCGTTGTCCCACTACACTGACTGGACGGTAGGTCACGTTCATGCTGGTGCTCTGGGCTGGATGTCGATGATCTCCTTCGGTGCGCTTTATCATATGGTCAAGAAGCTCTGGAATACTGAAATGTATTCTGAGCGTCTGGTGAATGTGCACTTCTGGGTGGCCTTGATCGGTGCTGTTACTTACATCGTTGCGATGTGGGTGTCCGGCATCATGCAGGGTCTGATGTGGCGTGACTATGACGAATATGGCACCTTGACTTACACCTTCGTTGAATCAGTATCTGCTATGCATCCTTACTATGTGATGCGTGCTGTTGGCGGTGCGATTTTCAATCTGGGCACGTGGATCATGCTGTTCAACGTGGTTATGACAGTACGTCAAGCTAGTGCTACGCGCGGTGTAAACGCCGTTGCAGCCAAAGCATAAGGGGAGAGAAACATGTCTGATCACGACAAGATTTATTCGACAAAACTACAGGACAAGATTGAGCGTAATACGCTCCTGTTGTTCGTGCTTACTGCGATCGCTGTGGCTTTCGGCGGTATTGTGGAAATCGTGCCATTGTTCTACCTGCCTAATACGGGTATGTCGGGCGGTGACGGTACGTTCAACAATACCTCGCACAAGGACAAGCAAGGCAACGCCATTTCAATGGACAAAATCGTGTGGAATCCGGCAACATCGGCACACAAGACCTTTGATACTTGGCAGCCTGGAGATGGTGTGCGTCCTTACACAGCGCTGGAAACAGCAGGTCGTCAAGTTTTTATCCGCGAAGGTTGTTTCTTGTGCCACTCGCAGATGATTCGTCCGTTCCGCGATGAGAAAGATCGTTATGGTCACTACTCTATCGCTGAAGAGTCCATGTACGACCACACTTATCAGTGGGGTTCCAAGCGTACGGGGCCGGACTTGGCACGTGTTGGTGGTAAATACTCTGATGAATGGCATCGCAAGCACTTGAAATATCCTCGTGATGTTGTGCCGGAGTCTGTCATGCCTAACTTCTTCTTCCTGGAAAATAATCCGGTGAATGCGGAAAAGACGGTCAAGACCTTGCATGTTATGACGATCATGCCGTTCAACCCTGTACCTAAGACTATCTACACCGATGCCTACATTGCGGGCGCTGCGAAAGAAGTAGAGGGCAAGACAGAGATGGATGCAGTGATCGCCTATCTGCAATCCTTGGGTAATCACGTGAAATTTGAAGAGGGTGTCAACTACCGTGACTAAGCTTATGGATTACCTGCACACGGACTGGGCGGCGATGTCGCTGAACGATTGGCTCGGAGTGTTTTTTACCGTGGCGGCGTTTGTGGCAATGATCGCGGTCTATGTGCTGGTGTTTAATCCTAAGAACAAGGAGACATTCAACTCGCAGGGCGATATGGCTCTGCGGGATGAGGTTGAGTACAACAATTCGGGAGATAAAAAATGAGTGACAATCACAACTCCGCTGGTGGCATGCCTACCACGGGGCATGTATGGGATGACGATTTGGCTGACTTTACCAATCAACCGCCGAAGTGGTGGATGCTTGGTCTGACTGCCAGCGCGATTTGGGTGGTGGTGTACTTCGTAATGTACCCTGCTATTCCAATGGCGATGAACGGAACTTTCTTTGAGGGTGTCGGCTTGCCAGGTTCGGGCAAGTGGACTGCGATCAAGGAGTTGGCTGAAGACCAGAAAGTTCTGGACGACTACCGTGGCAAGTGGGAAGACAAGCTGAAGGGCATGACGCCAGCCGCAATTTTGGCGGACGACGATATGTCCAAGTATGCATTGGCCTCCGGCAAGGTGTTGTTCAGTGACAATTGTGCAGCGTGCCACGGTCAGAATGGCGTGGGTACGATTCAAGGTGCCAAGTTCGCCAAGCACGAGCAGGGGTTGATGGCTCCGATTCTGAACGACGATGACTGGCTCTATGGCGGCACTATCGACACTATCCACGAGACTATTGCTAATGGTCGTCAGGGTATGATGGTTGCGCACAAAGATATGTTGTCTGCGCAAGAGATCGACACGCTGGCAAATGCTGTTGCCAAGGGTGAGCCAACCTCCACGCCGCTGTTTACCGAAAAAGGTTGCGTGGCTTGCCACGGTGCTGACGGCAAGGGTATGCAGGCCATGGGTTCTGCTAACTTGACTGACAAGATCTGGCGTTTTGACGGATCCTTGGAAGGCATCAAGCAAACCATCACTTATGGCGTGAATTCGGGCGATCCAAAGACACGCGTTGCAGTTATGCCTAACTTCACTGCTGCAGGCAAGTTGTCTGCGACTGAAATAAAGAAGCTGGCTGTTTACGTGTACAAATTTGGTGGCGGAAAAGCTGATGCTCCTGCTCCTGTAGCGGCAGCCGCTGCTCCGGCAACCAAGTAAAGTGCTCATATATCTGCGCTGCGTCAGCCGTGCAGATTTAATGAAAGGAGAAATAAATTGAATGATCATGACTTTGTTTATTGGGCCTTGATGATAGCGACTGCCGGTGCATTTGCGGCGGTCATCGCAGCCTTTGTTTGGTTGTACGGCAACTCGAAGAAAAAAGCTGGCGAGAAGTAACAGCGCCGGACTGAGGAAGGGGGAGGCTTGCCTCCTCTTTTTTCATTTGTTTAAATCCTAAATCGGTAAGAATTCTCTGCGTAAATTTTGCCTGCCAGACAGGGTTTAAGCAGAGTGTTCTTGAGAAATAGCCAACGAAGTTTGGAAGCATTCACAGGAGTAGGGTAATGAGCGAAACGCAGCAGAAGACAGGTGGAGAGGCAACTGGAGTTACCAGCCTCTACCATGAACATGAAGAGTGGCACGTCAATTCGGGTGAGGCAACAATTCATGCCAAGCGCATGCCCGGAAGGTTCCGCACTTACAAGAACATCACCGAGTCGCTTTGGTTGATATTTTTCTTTGGGGCGTATCTGCGCTGGAACGGCAAGCAAGCAATCCTGTTTGACATTGAACATCGACAATTCCATTTCTTTAATATCACCATTCTGCCGCAAGATATTTGGATGTTGTCTCTGTTGTTGTTGCTGTTGGCAATGACGCTGTTTGCGGTGACATCGGTTGCTTCGCGTGTGTTTTGCGGATATTTCTGTTTCCAGTCGACATGGGTAGATTGGTTCACTTGGATCGAAGAAAAGATCGAGGGTAATCATACGCAGCGCCAGAAACTGGACAAGGCGCCATGGGATGCGACCAAGTTCCGTCTTAAGCTCGTCAAGCATACGATTTGGTTGCTTATCGCTGCACTGACTGGGATAAGCTTCTCTATCTGGTTCGTGGATGCCTTCCAGTATTGGCATGATCTACTCAGTTTTAATTTGGGGACAATTGCCTGGGTCGTGCTGTTGATGTTTATCGGTGGCACCTATATTTTGGCCGGTTTCATGCGTGAGCAGGCTTGTATGTGGCTATGTCCCTACGCACGTATTCAAGCCGTGATGGGGGATACGCAAACCATATTGCCGGCTTATGATGAAACCAGAGGTGAGCCGCGCGGCAAGATTCGTCGTGGCGCGCCGGTGGATGATAAAAAGGTTGGTGATTGCATCGATTGTTACCAATGCGTGCAAGTGTGCCCTACAGGGGTGGATATTCGCCAAGGGCAACAATTGGGTTGTATCACTTGCGGCCTGTGTATCGATGCTTGCGATATGATTATGGACAAAATAGGCCGTCCGCGCGGCTTGATTCGTTATGCCTCGCTTGATGAACTCGAAGGTCGTCCGGTCAAGAAGCTTTATCAGCATCCGCGCACATGGGTTTATGTCGGAATTTTGTTGCTTTCGTTGTCGGGCATTATTTACGGATTGACGCATTTGGGTGCGCTCACCTTGCGAGTTGCACCCGAACGTCAGCCGCTATTCGTGCGCATGAGCGACGGCTCGATCCAAAACAAATATACCTTCAAAGTGTTGAACAAGACTGACAAAGATGTTTATGTCAAAATCAGCGCTGAAGGCGGCATCAAGGATCAGATCATTGTCGATGCGGGCCAGAAGCAATTGACACATCACGGCAAGGCGACTGCGTTTACGGTGTTCGTGAAGGCACCCGAGGCGAATATCCGTCGAGAGGTGACCAAGCTACAGTTCCGCGTTGAAAACGTGGATGAGCCGACGATGGCAGCCGAATACACCACCATGTTCAACGGCCCCAAGCCTTGATTGGCCATTCAAGCAGAAGGAGAGTGCAATCATGATTTCACAAAAAAATAAGCAGGGCTGGCGCAATCCGTGGGTGTTGGGGTTATTGCTGATCGTATTGGCCGGGGTGCTGATCAATGGGCGTATGTTGTGGAATGTCATGCATCACCCGACGCGTCTGCTCGATGAGAACTATAGTGTCAAAGGCCATAACCAATACGATGCGAAATGGGTGCAACAGCAGGCCGAGCGCTCCACCTTGGGTTGGCAGGCCAAGCTGCATTCTCCGCAACGCCTGCCGAATGACAGCATGGCTATGGAAAGTGCCGCGCGCTTCATTTTGATCGCGAATCCGGCGCAATTGAAATTCGAGTTGAATGACCGCGACGGCAAGCCGATTCAGGGTGGGCAGGTTGTGATCAACGCGCAATGGCCCGGAGATCCGAATTTCGATACTAGTGTGACACTGCGCGAGACAGCATCCGGGCAATATGAGGGCAGCATGAATTTTCCTCGTCCCGGAAATTGGGATGTACTCATCAAGGTAACGCAGAATGAGCGCCTGTTCGAGATGGAGCAAAAAGTCTTTGTTGCTGTGTCTAAATAACGTCAGCGGTCAATTCCATGCAACAAAATAACGACGGGCACCTCGCGCATGCGGGGTGTTTTCATTGCGGCTTGCCGATTGCGCTAGGCGATGATTTCCATAGCCGCCTCGGGGGAGCACAGCGCGACTTCTGCTGCTTCGCGTGTAAATCGGTATGCGAAGCGATCTACGAGGCGGGCTTGGAGGGTTACTACAAGCGCACTCCGCAGGGCACGCTGCTGGCCCCGCCGCCGACGCCTCCAAGAGATGTCGAGATGTACGATCTCGAAGAGGTGCAGCAGGAATTTGTCAATTCCAAAGGTGACACCCGCGATGCTCACCTTCTGGTAGAGGGCATCCATTGCGCGGCCTGCGTATGGTTGATCGAGCGCGGCATGATGCGCATTCCCGGTGTGCTAACAGCAAACGTCAATCTGGCGGGCAAGCGTTTGCATATCCGCTGGGATGACAAGCGTGTAAAGCTGTCAGCGCTGATCAAGCAGCTCTCCCAAATCGGCTACGCCGGCGTTCCTTACGATCCTGAAACGGCGGAAGGCGCAATGAAACGCGCAAACAGAGCCATGCTGTTCCGCTTGTTCTTCGCCGGCTTCGCCATGATGAACCTGACCTTGATCTCGATCGCGCTATACAGCGGCGCAGGTGAAGGCCCGTTCCGCAACTTCTTCCACTGGATGGGCTGGGCCCTCGCCACGCCGACTTTGTTCTATTCGGGCTTCCCGTTTTTCAAAGGGGCGTGGAGTGGCCTGCGCAACTGGCGACTGACTATGGATCTGCCCATTGCGATCGGGCTTTCGGTCACGTATGCGTATTCGGTATATGTGACGCTCAATGTTACTCATCCCGGCGAAGTGTATTTCGATACGGTTACCAACCTGACATTTGTGATCCTGATCGGGCGCTATCTGGAAGGCATGTTCCGCCATCAAGCTGTCGCTGCGACCAACCGCCTGATGGAGTTGCAGCCGCGCGTGGCGACCTTGCTACAGGAAGGCGTGGAGAAGCTCACTTCCATCCGTGCGGTAAAAGTGGGCGACCGCGTACTGGTCAAACCCGGCAGCAAAATACCCATGGATGGCGTGGTGCGCGAGGGGCATAGCTCGGTGGATGAATCCATGCTCAGCGGCGAGTCAATGCCGGTGAGCAAGAACATCGGCGCGCACGTCGCGGCGGGAACGCTGAACGGCAGTGGCATGCTGGTGGTCGAAGTGCAGGCGGCGATGCAGGACTCCGCCCTGTCCAAGATCATTCGTTTGGTGGAAGAGGCGCAATCTTCCAAAGCGCCGATACAACGCATCTCTGACAGCATCGTGCCGTGGTTTGTTTTGGCCACCCTGATCTGCGCCAGCATCACCTACTTCCTCTGGGCAGAGAATTTTGAGTTCGCATTGATGGCGGCCACTTCGGTATTGATCATCACCTGCCCATGCGCACTCGGCATGGCCACGCCGATGTCCATCGCAGTGGCTTCCGGGCTGGGTGCCAAGCACGGTATTCTGGTGAAGAACGGCGAGGTGCTGGAAACGCTATCAAAAGTCACGCATTTCGTGTTCGATAAGACCGGCACGCTGACCGAAGGAAAAATGCGCATGGAGCGCGTGATCGCGGCGACCGGGCAGGATGAAACGAAACTACTGCTGCTGGCTGCGGCGGTTGAGCGCTACTCCGAGCACAGCGTCGCGCATGCCATCGTCAGGGCTGCCGATGAGCGCCAGTTGGGCTATCGCAGCGCAAGCGTGCAGCATTTCTTGGCCTTGCCCGGATCGGGCGTACAGGCCGAAATGGAAGGGCAGTGCATCCTGTTGGGCACGCTGGACTGGCTGCGGCGCGAACAGGTGCAACTGAGCGACGAGCTGCAGGCGCAGCTCGGTGCCTTGGAAACGCAAGCGCAAACCTGCGTGCATTGCGCCGTGGCAGGCAAACATGTGGCGATGTTGGTGCTGGCAGATACGCTGCGCAGCGACGCACAAGGCCTGGTCAACACCTTGCGTGCGGCAGGAATCCGCATGACGCTGCTGAGCGGAGATCGTAAGCCGGTAGCGGAAGCAATCGCGCGCCAATTGGGCGGTATGGAGGTGATCGCCGAAGTGATGCCGCAAGACAAGGATCACGTAATTCAGCAGTTGCAACAGGATGGCGCATGTGTGGCCATGGTGGGCGACGGCGTGAATGACGCTCCCGCCCTGACCCGCGCCAATGTCGGCATCGCCTTGGGCTCGGGCACGGATGTATCGGTCGAGAGCGCCGACATAGTGCTGATGCAAAACGAGCTGGATAAGGTGCGTCTGGCCACATTGCTGTCGCGGCGCACATTGCGCACCATCAAACAGAATATCGGCCTGTCATTCGCGTATAACAGCATCATGGTGCCGCTGGCGATGATGGGGCATGTAACGCCACTGATGGCCGCCATCACCATGCCGATCAGTTCGCTGCTGGTGATCGGCAACGCGGCACGCATACGAAACTTATTTAAGAGGTAAACACATGGACGTGATCTACAGCCTGATTCCGGGCATGACTGTTTTTGGACTGGTATTTGTTGGCATCCTTATTTGGGCGGTGAAGCACGGCCAATACGAAGACATGGAGGGCAACGCCAGCCGCATCCTGTTGGATGACGATGAAGACGCGATGCTACGCGATGACACAGCCACGCCGGGCGTGAAAAAAGAGGACGAGCCTCCGGTCCATCCGTAATATTGCGCGCTATTTTTAAATACGCATGAACCAACCTGTGTTTGATTTGGCATACTTTTCCGATCCGACGCTGCTGAGAGTCATCGCGGTGGTGGCGCTGGTTGTCGTTTTTAATCTGGTTGTCAGGTTTGCATTGCACCGTCTCGAACTGGCAACAAAATATACCGACAACCCTTGGGACGATGCGCTCATTCACGCGGTGCGCCGTCCATTATCCATACTCGTATGGGTGGTCGGACTAGCTTATGCGGCACACATCATTCAAAAGGAAAAGGGCGGCTTTCTTCTTGACCTTGTTGCGCCATTCCGCGATATCGCCGTTATTGCCTGCGGTGCATGGTTCCTGTTCCGGCTGATCTACAACGTCGCGCAGAATATGCTCAGTTTGCGCGCGCAGAACGAAGAGGTCGTAGACAGGACCACGATTGACGCATTGAGCAAGTTGAGCCGTTTCGCGGTGGTCGTCGTCTCCGTCATCATGGTTATGCACGTGCTGGGATTCAGCGTTTCCGGCGTATTGGCCTTCGGCGGTCTGGGCGGCATCGCGGTAGGTTTTGCCGCCAGAGATATATTGGCCAACTTCTTTGGCGGCTTGACCATTTATATGGATAGGCCGTTTGTGGTGGGTGAGACGATACGCTCACCGGACAAGGCGATAGAAGGCACGGTCGAATACATCGGCTGGCGTCTAACGACGATACGCAGCCTGAACAAAAGCGCCATCTATGTGCCAAACGCGCTGTTCACCACCATCGTGGTGGAGAATGCTTCCCGCATCACCAACCGGCGCATCAATGAAACGATAGGTATTCGATATGCCGACATCGCCGCGATGACAGCTATCGTGAGCGAGGTCAGAGAGATGCTGGCCGCGCATCCCGAAATAGACAGTTCGGAAAAGATCAGCGTGAATTTTGACCGCTTTGCCGATTCCGCACTCAATTTCTCGATCACCGCGTTCACCCAATCCACAGAAGGACAGCCTTTTCAGGAGACCAAGCAGGAGATATTACTCAAGGTTGCGGAAATCATCGCCCTGCATGGTGCAGAGATTGCTTTCCCCACGCGGACATTGCACATCGAAGGTAAATGAACCACCGCGCGAATAAGCGGTGGTTAAAGTCTTATTTGAGTATCTCGCCCTGCGCCAACAGCGGTGCTCTCAATAACTCAAAGTCCTTGGGCGGGACATATTGCAACAAGGGCTTTTCTTCACCACCCAATGTAATGTCGAGACCGTGTTGCGGGTACAGCCAATGCACCGCACCGCTCTTGGTTTCGCGTATGCGTTCAGCCGGCACCCCGAAGCGCTTGGTGAAAATGGCTTCTTCCAGTTTTGGGGTGGGCAAGTAGGTTACGCTGGAAACGGGCAATTGACGCACTCGCGCCAAGTCATCTGCGGCCAGAGTGATGCGCTTGCCGCTCGGCGTACTGTTCATGCGCAAGCCCCGTTGGAACATACCGTTTAACTCTTCAGCAGGGACTGCGACGGTCATCACGAATTTGGCTTTAAGGCCGTTGAGATTGAGTTCGTCAAAAAATGCTTCGACCAGCATCTTCCCCTCGGCCGTTTTGAATAAACTGACTTCGGTTGTCTCTTTGAATATTTTTTCCGCATCGCCCAAAGAGCTTTGTCCAAGGGTGAAACCGAAGACGCGGGACGTGCCGGGCGTGGGGTGGGATATTTTCCACGGTAGCGTATCGGGAGTATCCGTTGGAGCGGAGGGAATCAGCAGCAGGGCGGAAATCGATACGATAACCAGCGCAAACACACCCAGAATTATTTTCTTATCCATCGTGTTATGCGCTTTCCGTGGGTGGTGGGCAGTGAGCAATAGCAGCGGCAGGCACCTTGCCGATCTTTGCCTGATGTTCGGCATCGAACTCAATAACAATAAGTCCTAAAACTGACACCATGAACGGCAATAAGCCAAGTCCACCAGTGAGTGCCCAAGTTGAAACTTTCTGCATGTGAATTGCCTGTCCTCCATAGAAGAGTACGAGGGTGAGCGTACCCAGCGCTAGAAATAAAGTGAGGAATAGGCGCGCGCGTTTGGCTGCAAACTGCCAATGGCAGCGTATAAACCAGCAGGTTTCGTTCGCGAGCGAACGCTTTGCGCTAATGTGAATATAACTGAGCAATGACAGAGATAACACGATCATCAAAATCATTGGAATGCTGCTCAACTTGATGAGAGTTAATGCCATCAGAAATAAAAATATATGGTTAACAACCAAGTTAAAGAGCAGTACCGCATGCAAATGACGTGCACGTTTTCTTTCAGTGTCACTGGTTTGAAGATCAGTCATAAAAGGCTCCTAGTAAAAGGTGTTGAACAAATTAAGGCCGCGACACTAACACAGCGTCAGTGACCTCGCCAGTTTTAAAGCGGGGTTGCGGGTTGTTGTCCGAGCAGCGCTAGCAGGCGCGGCATATCGAGTAGTTCGATGGACTTGTTGTTCACGTCGATCAGGCGCTTTTCCTGAAAATACGACAGGGTGCGGCTGACAGTTTCCAGCTTCATGCCCAAATAGCTGCCGATTTCCTGACGCGTCATGCGCAGCCGGAAAGAGGAGGCGGAGTAGCCGCGCGCAGCAAAACGCTGCGACAGATTCAATAGAAAAGCTGCGAGGCGTTCCTCCGCCCGCATCGAGCCGAGCAACAGCATGATGCCCTGGTCGCGCACGATCTCGCGGCTCATGATTTTATGCAGATGGCGTTGCAGCGTGGGCATTTGGCGGCTGAGTTTTTCCAGTCGATTGAAAGGAAGTTCGCAAATTTCGCTGTCTTCCAGCGCCACGGCATCGCAGGTATGGATGTCGGTGCTGATTGCATCCAGCCCGATGATTTCGCCGGGCATTTGGAATCCGGTCACTTGTTCGCGCCCGTCCTCATGCAGCACCTGAGTCTTGAAAAAGCCGGTGCGAATGGCGTACAGCGACTCAAATCTGGAGCCGCTGCGATACAGGTAATCGCCGCGCCGATAGGCGCGCTTGAGGCTGGCCAGTGTTTCCAGCTGACGTATCTCATCCTCGGTAAAATCAGCAGGCAGGCAGAACTCGCGCAGATTGCAGCTGGAACAGGCGATTTGAGTCGGGGTGGCGGTGAATGCTTTTTGCATTTCAATTTATAGGGTATTGCTTCCTCGGGGCGCAAATATGCCACGGATATTGACCTATATCAAACCCAATTTCGGGTCTGCTGGCATAGTGCGGTGATTAAATCACGCAAGATAACGTCATGAGCCAACATACTGAATACGCAGCGGGAAATCTGGAAGTCGATCTGGAACTGATTCGACGCTTGGACAAGAACGGCCCGCGCTATACCTCTTATCCCACAGCAGACCGCTTTGTCGAAGCCTTCAACGCGGAAACCTATGCCACCTGGCTGGGCAAGCGTGAAATCGGCGGCATCAGCCGCCCCTTGTCGTTATACGTCCACATCCCGTTCTGCAATACGCTGTGCTTCTATTGCGCCTGCAACAAGGTCATCACCAAGGACTTCAGCAAGGCGGCGGTCTACGTCGATTACGTCATCAAAGAGCTGGAGATGCAGGCCGCGTTGCTCGGCGACGGGCATCGTGTCGAGCAGCTGCATTTCGGCGGTGGCACGCCGACCTTTCTGAGCAACGATGAGATTCGCAAGCTCATGGGCGCGATACGCAAGAACTTCGAACTGATCGAAGATGGCGAATATTCCATCGAAATCGACCCGCGCAAAGTGAGCGACGAGACCGTGGCCTTGCTCGGCGAAATGGGCTTTAACCGCATCAGCATCGGCGTGCAGGACTTCGATCCCGAAGTGCAAAAAGCGGTGAACCGCATCCAGAGCGAGGAGGAAACGTTGCAGGTCATCAAGGCGGCGCGCGCAAACGGATTCCAGTCGGTGAGCATCGACCTGATCTACGGCCTGCCCAAACAAAATTTGAAGGGCTTCAAAGCCACGCTGGACAAGGTCATCGCGGCCGGGGCAGACCGCCTGTCCATCTACAACTACGCGCACATGCCCGCCCTGTTCAAGCCGCAGCGCCGCATCCACGAAGAAGACATGCCGACCGGCCAGCTCAAGCTCGACATCCTAAGTTTGGCGGTGAAGACTCTCACCGATGCGGGGTATATCTACATCGGCATGGATCACTTCGCCAAGCCGGAAGACGAACTTGCCGTGGCGCAGCGCCAAGGCCGTCTGCACCGCAACTTCCAGGGTTATTCCACGCATTCCGATTGCGACTTAGTCGCGGTCGGTGTCAGCTCCATCGGTAAGATCGGCCCGACCTATAGCCAGAATTTTCGCGAGTTGGAGGACTACTACGACGCGCTGGATCGTAACACCCTGCCCATCATGCGCGGCATGGAGCTGAATGCGGACGATCTGGTGCGCCGCGCCATCATCCAAGCGTTGATGTGTCATTTCGAAATATCGAAAGAGTCGTTCGATATCGCGTACCTTATCAATTTCGACCAGTATTTCGCCACCGAGTTGAAAGAGCTGGCCGAATACGAAAGAGAAGGCTTACTGAAAATATCTCCGCACTGGATCAGCGTGACACCGAAAGGGCGCATGCTAATCCGCAATATTTGCATGGTCTTCGACAAGTATCTGCGCACCAAACAGGAACACGCGCGCTATTCCAAGGTAATATAGCAACCTGATTGTAATGAAAGCATAGAATGAAACGCGTGGATGATTTCCGCTTGCACTTTGGCAAGAATGAGCTGGTTCCCATTATGATAGGCGGGATGGGCGTGGATATTTCCTCGGCCGAACTGGCATTGGAAGCCGCACGTCTGGGCGGTATCGGTCATATTTCCGATGCCATGTTGCCCACGGTAGCGGACCGCCGCTACGACACCGACTTCGTTAAAACGAAATTGACGCAGTACAAATACAATCTCGAAAACGCTGATAAATCCGCCATCAAATTCGATCTTGGCCAAATCGCCGAGTCCACCCGTCTGCATGTCAGCAAGACCATGGAAGCCAAGCGCGGTTCGGGCATGATTTTCGTCAATGTCATGGAAAAGCTCACCATGAATGCACCGAAGGAAACGCTGACGGTGCGCCTGCGTAGTGCGCTGGATGCAGGCATCGACGGCATCACGCTGGCGGCGGGATTGCATCTGGGTTCGTTTGCCATGATGGAAGACCACCCGCGTTTCCGCGATGCGAAACTGGGCATCATCGTTTCGTCGTTGCGCGCGTTGCAACTCTTTATCCGCAAGAATGCCCGCTCCAATCGTCTGCCCGACTACATCGTGGTCGAAGGCCCGCTGGCGGGCGGCCACTTGGGTTTCGGCATGGACTGGGCGCAGTACGACTTGCGCACCATCACGCAAGAAGTCATGGATTATTTGAAGGCCGAGAAGCTCGACATTCCAGTCATCCCCGCAGGCGGTATTTTCACCGGAAGCGATGCTGTCAATTTCCTTGAGATGGGTGCGGCCGCCGTGCAGGTGGCGACGCGTTTTACTGTAGCAAAGGAATGCGGTTTGCCGGCAGACGTGCAGCAGAAATACTTCAAAGCGAACGAATCGGATATTGAGGTCAACGGTGTCTCTCCGACCGGTTATCCCATGCGCATGTTGAAGGACAGTCCCGCCATCGGCTCCGGCATCCGCCCCGGCTGCGAATCTTACGGTTACATACTGGATGCCAACGGCAGGTGTTCCTACATCGACTCCTATAATCGCGAAGTAGCGCTGCATCCCGGAGATAAAAAAGTGCAGGTGTTCGATAAAACCTGTCTGTGTACCCACATGCGCAACTTCAAGTTGTGGACTTGCGGTCATTACACCTACCGTCTGAAAGACACCACGCGCAAACTGGTGGACGGCAGTTATCAAGTCCTGTCTGCCGAACATGTGTTCAAAGACTATCAGTTCAGCACCGAC
Source organism: Gallionellaceae bacterium (assembly GCA_009773615.1). Classification (GTDB taxonomy): domain Bacteria; phylum Pseudomonadota; class Gammaproteobacteria; order Burkholderiales; family Gallionellaceae; genus PALSA-1006. Next base: position 1,870 of record WSYA01000023.1, on the reverse strand, counting down.
AACAAAGTTGCACTGCCGGAATGATGCGCAGACATTGAAAAAGACACGAGGCCGTTGCGGCCTCGTTTTATTTTATAGCGTATGAAATTTTTCTCATCCCGCCTCATTGCATGGCAACGTACACACGGCAGGCATGGCCTGCCGTGGCAGGGCGCGGATGCTTATCGCGTGTGGCTGTCCGAGATCATGCTGCAACAGACGCAGGTCGCCACCGTCATTCCCTATTTTCAGCGCTTCGTTATTTCTTTCCCGAACATTGACGCACTCGCCGCCGCGACGGAAGAGCAAGTACTCGCGCATTGGAGCGGCCTCGGCTACTACGCGCGCGGCCGCAATTTGCACAAAGCCGCGCAGATCATCGCGGAAAAATATCACGGCGAATTTCCGCGCGAATTTGCTCAGATACTCGAACTGCCCGGCATCGGACGCTCCACCGCCGCCGCCATCTGCGCACTGGCGTATCACCAACACCGCGCGATACTCGACGGCAACGTCAAGCGCGTGTTGGCGCGCTATTGCGGTGTTGAAGGCTGGACAGGAGAGAAGCGGGTGGAAGAAAAACTGTGGCAACAGGCTGAAGCATTGTTACCCCTGCACGATGTTGCCATTTACACCCAGGCGCTGATGGATATGGGCGCCACCGTTTGCGTCCGCAGCAAACCCAAATGCGTGCTCTGTCCGGCGCAAGCCGACTGCATTGCATTGCAGACCGAGCGCACCGCCGAACTCCCCACGCCGCGTCCGCGCAAAACCGTACCGGAACGATACGCCACGTTTCTATTGCTCATGCACGGCAACGACATCCTGCTGGAGAAACGCCCCGGTAGCGGCATATGGGGTGGGCTGTGGTGTCCGCCGCAATTCGATGATGAAGAGGCGAGCCGAGATTGGTTTGTGCGCAACCGAATGGATGCGAGCGAAGGAGAAAGATTGGAAACATTTACTCACACCTTTACGCACTTTAAATTGCACATCACGCCGTTGAAGATTCAGCTTGCGCGTAAACCTCTGCATGCTGCGCAACCGGGCAGCGTGTGGTTGGATGTGGAAGAAGCGTTGCAGGCGGCGATACCGATGCCAGTGCGCACTGTGCTACAGGAACTCACCCGTAGGATGGGTTGAGCAAAGCGATACCCATCAAAACCCAATGACCAACTACCGCCGCAGCGACATCGCCGGAGCCAGTTACTTCTTCACGGTGAACCTTGCTGACCGTTTGCAATCCTTGCTAACCGATCACATCGCGCTATTGCGCAGTGCTTTTGAATACACCCGCGAGCGTCATCCCTTCATTGTCGATGCCATCGTGATATTGCCGGAGCATATTCACGCCATCTGGACATTGCCCGAAGACGACAGCGATTTCGCATTGCGCTGGCGATTGATTAAAACAGTTTTCTCGCGCGGCCTGCCGCATGGCGAGCATCGTTCCGAAAGTCGGCAAAGCAAGGGCGAGCGAGGGATTTGGCAGAGGCGATATTGGGAACATCTCATTCGCGACGAAGCGGATTTTGCACGGCATGTCGATTACATCCATATCAATCCGCTCAAGCACGGCTTGGTGTCGCGTGTGGCAGATTGGCCGCATTCGTCATTTCATCGTTACGTGCAAGCAGAGATTTTGCCGATGGATTGGGCGGGTGATGTGGGTGTGAAATTGGAATGTGGGGAGCGGCGGAATTTGGATTGAGGTTTTGTAGGTTGGGTTGAGCGTAGCGATACCCAACATGGCGGATTGAATATCATCAGCGATGGGTATCGCTACGCTCAACGAGGGTGTAAGAAGTTTTGTGTAAACGGTCATTAGGCAGGAAACTGCCATACCTTCAAAGAGGAGCGAACATGACCGTAGCAAAGAAAGCAGCAATGC